>DAOWDR010000443.1 GCA_030638935.1 Desulfobacteraceae bacterium
CTGAGCATACTTTTACTGACCCCTGTAAGCTCAGATAGCTTATCTAAACTGAGTTTTCTAGACTCTCGGATGGCTTGTAAATTAATTGCGACAACATCAACCGATTGTTCCATATAACAAACTCCTTGACAATATATTGAACAATAAATATTATAACGATCAAAAACTTGTTAAACAGTACAACAAATAATAAATATATTCAAGAGGTGTAAAGTGGGCATTGAAATCATTCCTCTAATTTCCTTTGTGATCATAACGACGTTCACACCAGGACCGAACAACATTTCCAGTGCTTCCATGGGAATTCTATATGGTTACAAAAAAACCATGCAATATATTTTAGGAATCTCATCTGGGTTTTTCATGGTTATGATGCTTTGCGCATATCTTTCCAGCACTCTTTTGGCTGTTATTCCTTTTTCTGAAACCTATTTGAGGTGGATTGGGGCTGTATATATTATCTGGCTGGCAATAGGCATTCTAAAATCTGATAATTCTTTTCAAGACACCAATGGCGCATCAAAAGCTTTTACAAAAGGCTTTATTCTTCAGCTATTTAATCCAAAGGTTGCCGTATATGGGTTAACATTATATTCAACCTTTCTATCCTCAATTTCCGGACAGATGCAAACCCTTACCCTCTATGCCATTGGTTTTGCTTTAACTGCCTTTGCTGCGACATCAACCTGGGCATTGAGCGGTGCAATAATAAAAAACAAATTAAAAAATGAACCATTCAGAAAGAGTATCAATATCATTTTATTTTTGCTTCTTGTCTACACTGCCGTGGATTTATCAGGGCTGTTATCAAATGTGAATTAATCATTCAGAAAAAAGAGGACATAACCCATGATGAATAAACCCATGACAACCCCACCCGGAAAGAGCTCCTTGTCCCAGTTTTTTACAGGGGCAAAGGATACATTCCCTCTAATTATTGGGGCCATACCCTTTGGCATCATCTTTGGCACCCTGGCCTCCACAGCCGGACTTTCCTTTGGTGGAACCATGGGAATGTCCATCTTCGTTTTTGCCGGTGCCTCGCAGTTTGTATGTTTGAGCCTCCTGACAGCGGGTACGGCATGGCCCATGATTGTGTTGACCACATTTGTGGTCAACCTGCGCCATATGCTCTATGGTGCAACCATGGTTCCCTTTTATAAAAATTTGAACCCGCTTTGGAAAATGGTATTAGCCTTTGGATTAACAGATGAAACATTTGCCGTGGCTGTCAACCAATACAACAAAAAAGATGGGGTCCCAGGCAAACATTACTACAATCTGGGCTCAATGGTATTTATGTACGCAAATTGGAATTTATGCACATTTATTGGGCTCACTGCCGGGAAGACTTTTCCCCAGATATCCCAATGGGGACTTGACTTTGCCATGCCCGCCACATTTATTGGCATTGTCATTCCATATCTTGTTTCAAAACCCATGTGGGCTTCAGTAGTCACTGCAGGAACAGTCTCCATCCTGGCTGCAGGACTTCCCCATAAGCTGGGTTTGATGGTTGCCGCCCTTGCAGGCGTCACTGTAGGGGTGTTTTGTGAAAAAATTTTTTATGGAAAAAAGGAGTTGGTGTGAAGATTTTTGAAACAGGCATTCAATTGTATGAAATTTACATGATTGCAGGGATGGCCATAGTGACCTTTGGCATACGCTACATCATGTTTCCGGTTTCCGGGCGTTTCCAATTCCCCGAACTGTTTGAAAAGGGATTAGGGTATGTCCCACCTGTGGTACTCACTGCGATTATTGTTCCTTCTGTGCTCATGCCCGCTGGGGAAACGATCAATCTAAAGCTGAGCAATCCCTATCTCATTGGTGCTATTACCGCTTGTGCCATTGGAGGGTTATTTAAAAATCTGCTATTGACTATTGTGGTGAGTATGTCAGTTTTCCTGGGGTTTCAGTGGGCCTTTGCATTGGGATAGGAGTTGGAAAACTATTCGGTTAACCGGTCATAGAAGGGTCAAACCTATTGACCCATTCTTTAAACCGTTTTTTAGTAAAATCAAACTCCATCCCCTTTCCTTCAACGATAAGTTCGTTAACTCGTTCCGGAGAAACTTTAATAATGAGAGAGTCTTCTTTTTCAAGCTTGGCACATTAAGTAATCAATTCCACCGTAATTGGAAAATGGTCGGAATACCCATCCAGGTCAGCCCCTTTTCTGGCTGAAGGGCGGCTAAACCTCCGGGGTTTGCCACTGGAAGCTTTTAGGATTTTCGGCTTAAATATACCTACACTTTCACGGTCTACTCGCACTTTACTGGCTGTATACAACATGCCATAGCTTACCAGAAACTGGTCCAGCATATTCCAATCGCTTCCAAACAGATAAGTACCGGGATCATGCCCTTGCATCAGCGGCCACATGAGATTCAGCATGTGACCGGATTTGGAATACCTCACCCTGCCCGGATCTCTTGTTCCCAGCATATATTCCTGCATTGACCGATTAAAGGGCTCATCATTGTAGTCACCCATTGAAATAATCGGCAGTTTTTTTTCACCGCCCTGGTCTTCATCAATTAACCGAGAGATAATGTAAGCGTGGGTTTCACCGGCCAGGATGCGAAATGGTTCAGAAGAATACTGGCCGCGACTACGAGCCGGCCAATGATTGGAAACAGCAACAAATTCAGCACCAGTGGCATTAACACTTAAACGCACCCAGAACAAATCACGGGTTGCCGACCGCTTAATAACCACTTGATGATCAGTTCTCACAACAGTTAATTCATTGGTATCAATGATAAAAGATGTATCAATTCCCCTGGCATCGTCGGATTCGTGGGATACTACCTCATAATTCCGCCCGGCGATATTAATGGCATTGGCTAATTTGTCCACCACTGCTTCGCTCTCAACTTCACAGACACCTAATAAAGCCGGGCCGTCGCCGTTAAACATCAGCTCAATAATCTTTGCGAGCTGGGAAATTTTTCTGTCCCTTACATTGGCTGTCCAGCCCTTTAATTCCGATTTAATTTTGGATTTAAGTTCATCTTCCCTGTTAGCTGTTTCATGATCGAATAGGTTTTCCAGATTCCACCATGCAATATTGACGTTTGGCATTTTAACCTCCTTTATTTATGTAAAACCTATAACGACAATCACTGAGAATAATGCTATCCAGCCCTATTTTTGCAGAATCAATCCTGGTGTGTGCCGATTTTCAATAAATTTGCAATATTGGCATTAGGGTCAATGACAGGTTCGATAAG
>DAOWDR010000374.1 GCA_030638935.1 Desulfobacteraceae bacterium
CTGTTTTGTTTCCACTATTTTCATCATCCCAGGATCTGTCACATTGGCTTCAAACCCAATAACTTCTCCCGGGGCAGGGGCTGCCGCAGGTTCAATGGAATTTGGACGGATGGTGCACAAAAAAATGGATGAGTTCACCTTTAAACTGGCAAAGGTTTTACCTGAAAAATGCGATTTTATTGCTGTTTTTTCTGCAATGTTCACCTTGACACAATCTGATATCAGCGGTTCATCAAGAATCGCAGCAATCCTTGCAAACAAGTCTTTGCCATTTGTGCTGGCAGTTCCCAAAAGGGAATCAAACTGATATTTCTTTACAGCAGCAGCCAAGGCCTCTGCCTGTAAATCAGGGCTTGTGGACAGATCCCCTGAAACACTGATATTCACAATTTTGGCAGCACCATATTCAGCCAGTTTATCTTTGACCCCATCGCTAACCTGCCCCAATATCAGTGCATGGATATCACTGCCGGAAGCCGCTGTCATCACTCCCAGGCTGGTCTCTTTTACTGCATCATTTTCAATCTCTATTAAAATCCCTGTCTTAGCCATATTTTCCCCTTATAAAACCTTTTCATCTTCTTTTAGGATTTTGACAAGTTCAGTCACCTGATCGTCCACAGATCCCCCAAGCATTTTTGCACCGGATCTTTCCGTTGCAGACTCCAGTTTTTCCATTATAACTTTTCCCTGGGTGGGATCGATCCCCAATTCCGAAAGATCCATCTCTTTGATCTGTTTTTTCTTTGCTTTCATGATGTCCGGAAATTTGGGATACCGGGGTTCATTTAAGCCTTTTGTTGCCCCGATAACACAAGGAAGACCCAGTTCAATAATTTGTTTTTCTCCCCCGCCGGACTCCCTATGGGCCCTGGCCTTACCATCGTTAATCTCCAGGGTGGAGACCTCGTTTACAATGGGTATGCCAAGGGATTTTGCCAGGCGGTACTGGGTCTGAAAGCTTTCAGTATCAACAGATCCTTTTCCCGTAAAAATCATATCCGGCAGTCCGTCCTGCTCCAGAACAGCCTTTAACGCCTTTGCAGTTAAATCACTGTCCAGAAACTGGCTGTCGGTCTTCACAAGGATGGCTCTGTGGGCCCCCATTGCCAGGGCTCCTCTAATGGTTGAAACAGCAGCAGCCTTGCCCACGGTGACAATCACAACTTCGCCGCCCTGTTTTTCAACCAGGCTTACCGCTTCTTCAACCCCGTATTCGTCATATGGATTGGATATAAACTTTACATCCTCATCCTCAAACCCGGTATCGCCTGCAACTTTAATGGTTGCAGCCGTGTCCGGCACATGCTTTACACATACACATATCTTCATTATCCAACTTCCTTATTATTGACTTTTACGCTTAAATCTTTCCCATGGTCTCAGGCTTTTATTTTTTCCATTCCCGGATCATAAAGCGGCTTTAAGGAAACCTGTGCCGGATACAGTTTACCGGCAATATCAATCTCCCATTTACCATTATCAATATATGTTTCATTTACAATTTCATCGGCTTCTATCATAAACAGACCAACTGCTCCGCCAAGGGTATAACAATAGGAAGCAGACCTTACATAGCCTATATTTTCACCGTTTCTTGTTATCACCTCGGCATGGTATAATAAGGGCTCGGGATCTTTTACCAATACCTGGGCAAGACGCCTTTTCAACCCGCCTTCAGCCTTCTTCTTAACACATGCTTCCCTGCCTATAAATCCAGCCGGTTTATCAAGTTTAATGGTAAAACCCAGTCCGGTTTCATAGGGATCATCCGTGTTATCCATGTCATGGCCATAGTCCCGGTAGCCTTTTTCCATTCTTAAGGAGCCCAGGGCTTTGAGTCCTGCATGGGAAAGATTAAATTTTTCACCCGCTTCAACAATGGTGTCATAAACATGAACCGCCTGTTCAGTGGGGATATAAAGTTCATACCCAAGTTCGCCCAGATAGGTCATTCGAACACAAATCGCCCGGCCATAGCCAATGCCGATCTCCTCGGCATGTCTGTAGGGAAATGCCTGGTTTGACAAATCTTTGGTTGTTACCGACTGCAACAGCTCCCGGGATTTTGGCCCCTGGATGTTAATCTGGGCATAGGCAGATGTCATATCGGTAACAAAGGCATGGGCATCATCCGGAATATTTCGTTTCAGCCAGGTTTCGGCATGGCGGTGCATAGTATCCGTGACAACCACCAGAAATTTTTCCTCTTCCAGTTTTGCAACTGTCAGATCCGCTTCCAGTTTTCCATCTTCGTTGAGCCAGGGAGTATAGGTAATTTGATTAAGCTTGCCGTCAACCTCGTTTGCTGAAATATAGTTGAGTACCTTTCCGGCATCACGGCCCTGTACCATAAACTTGGACATAAAAGACATATCCATGAGGATAACATTTTCACGGGCTGCCTTGTGTTCTGCCTCCCAATAGGCAAACCAGTCCTGTTTACCCCAGGAATGTTTTTCAATTGCAGCTTCCTTGCCTTTAGGGGCAAACCAGTCAGCCCCTTCCCAGCCGCTGACATCCTTGAAATAGGCTCCCTGATCTTTGAGACGATCATATATCGCTGATTTTTTAGCTCCCCTTGCTGTGATCATGGATTTGTAGGGATAATGGGCCTTATATACAGTACCAAGAGATTCAACAGTTCTATGTCTTCTGTATTCAGGATTGTTCTGGTAGGTGTGCAGGCGATCAATATTAAACCCGGTAATATCAACATCAGGTTTTCCGTTCATTATCCAATGGGCCATCATGCGGCCCAGTCCAGGCCCCATAATAATCCCGACAGAATTCAGTCCGGCCGTCACAAAATAATTTTTTAATTCAGGGGCCTCGCCGATAATTGCCTGGAGATCGGCTGTAAAACTTTCCGGACCGCAGAAAAACTTCTTAATACCAAGTTCCTGGGTGATGGGAACACGGGACATGGCCTTTTCTAAAAAAGGACCCATTCGATCCCAATCCGGCTCAATCTCACCAAAGGAGAAGGTTTCCGGAACCTGTTTTATTTTCCATGGTGCACATTTAGGCTCAAACAGGCCAACCATGAGCCCGCCAACCTCTTCCCGATAGTATCCGTAGTGGGAGGGATCTTCAAGAATGGACATGTTTTTGGGAATATCATCTATCTCTTCTGTGATCAGATAATAATGTTCTGCTGCCTGGTTCGGGATATTAATTCCGTCAACATCCCCTATCTGCCTGGCCCACATTCCTGCGCAATTAACTACAACATCTGCCTGGATATCTCCATGGATGGTTTTAACGCCTGTGACAACCCCGTTTTTCTTGGTAACTCCGGTTGCGGCAACACCTTCAATAATGTTTACACCTTGATTTCTTGCACCCTTGGCAAGAGC
>DAOWDR010000463.1 GCA_030638935.1 Desulfobacteraceae bacterium
AAACCGTAAAAGGTGTGGAAAAACAGGTGGACATGGTTTTTTCCTTTAACGGGTTGATTCCCAGCGTGGAGTTTGCCAGGGGATGCGGTCTGGACATTGACCACGGTATTCTGGTCAACGAAACCATGCAGACCAATTTGGCGAACATTTATGCCTGCGGAAGCTGTGCCCAGATCTATAATCCAAAGATCAACTCCTATACCACCTCCATTGGCTGGCCAAATGCCGTGGTACAGGGGGAAGTCACTGCCATGAACCTGCTGGGAGACAGCCGTGCGATTGAGCCTGTGGGCCGTAAATATTTTGACCTGGAAGGGGTGAAAATCAAAACCACCTGGTGGGAAGACATTTAAGATGAAGCATCAATTTAATTGCCATATGGGGATACACATTCATGGAAGATATTAATATTGTAATTGAAATCTGTGGTAGTGCGGGGGAAGGCACCATTTCTGCCGGAGAAATACTAAGCCGGTTCATGAGCGGGCAGGGGTTTGAAATCATGTCCTTTGATTCCTATCCTGCTGAAATCAGGGGGTTTGGCAAGTGTGTGGCCCATACCCGGATCAGTTCAAGCCCAATCTATTCACCGGGAAAGCTGGCCGATGTGCTCATCTCCTTAAACGACGGCCATTCCATTTCACAATTGTCGGCATTGAAAAGAAACGGCATTCTGATCTATGACAGTGCACCAACCAAGCCCCATGGAGAAGACAAGAGTGTTCTTGGCTGGGCAGAGCCTGAAACCATTACCTACGGGATACCCCTGACCATGCTTGCAAACAGGGCAGCGGGAAACTCCCGGGGACGGAACATGGTGGCTCTCGGAGCTGTTGCCGCCCTTTTCCATATGGATGGACAGGGTTTTACCCGGTCTATCCAGGCAAGGTATGCCAAGAAAAAACAGATCGTGATTGATTCCAATGTAAATTCTTTTTTAGAAGGATTTAACTGGACCAAAAAACATATTGAAAAAACAGATTCCTATTCCTTTGAAGGGGTGACCATGCCCCCGTCACAAGAAAAACTGATCATCAACGGCAACCAGCTGGTGGCAAGGGCAGCTCTTGATGCCAATCTCAAGTTTTATGCCGGATATCCCATAACCCCTGCCACCAAGATCATGGAGATTTTAAGCAAAGAGCTTCCCAAACACGGGGGTATTTTGCTCCAGACCGAAGATGAGATAGCAGCCATCGGTGCTGTGATCGGGGCAGGGTTCGGAGGTGTCCGGGCCATGACCGGAACATCGGGCCCGGGATTTGCCCTGATGACCGAGTTTACCGGCTTGTCAGTCATGGCAGAAGTTCCCGCTCTGATTGTTAATTCCATGAGGGGCGGGCCTTCCACGGGCATACCCACAAAGACGGAACAAAGTGATTTTAATGCGGCCGTTTTAGGCGGTACCGGGGATTGCCCACGGATAGTTCTGGCACCCACGGACACCTTTTCCTGTTACCAGGCAACGGTGCTGGGCTTATACCTTGCGGAAAAATACCAGACCCTTGTGGTGATTCTTCTGGATTTTTTCCTGTCCAACAGTATCCGGAATATCGACACCCCTCCAAAACCCTCCCCGGCATTTTTGGACGCCAATATTGCCCCCACAAAAGCTGAACTTGAAAATTATCAGCGGTATAAGGTGACGTCCAACGGGATTTCGCCCAGGGCCATTCCAGGTACGCCCGGGGGAATGTTTTTTTCAACCGGGCTTGAACACGATGAATATGGAAGACCCAATTATAGCGACAAGGGGCACTTAAAGATGAGCCAAAAGCGGTTTAACAAACATGGTTCTGTCCTGGAAGAGGCGCCTGCCCCGATTATATCGGATTTTGACAAAGATATGGCGGATATCGGGGTGGTTTCCTGGGGCTCTTCTGCCGGGGCTGCCCATGAAGCTGTGATGTTTGCAAAAAAAGAGGGCATCAATGCAGTATCCTTTTCTTCCATGATGCTGTCGCCTTTTCCCGAAGAGGCGCTGACTATTTTTGCAGAGAAATGCAGGAAAATTTTGGTTCCTGAGCTGAATTACCGGGGGCAGTTTGCTGATTTTGCCGTCCATATAATCAAACGACCCGTTGAAAAGTTGAACTATATCACCGGCCGCCCCATGGCTGCGGAAGATATTCTTGAGAAGATGAGGGAAATGTAATGGAAGAAATTAAATCAGATTATCTGGATGAAAAACTTACCCAGGTCCGTGCCCGGGATTTTTTAAAATACAGGTCATCCGACCTGCCCACCTGGTGCCCGGGTTGCGGATATTTCGGTATAATGGATGCCTTTTATAAATCCTGCAGGGAGCTTGACCTTAAGAGCGATAAGATCTGCACGGTCAGCGGCATAGGATGTTCCGGCCGAACCCCTATATTTGTCAATTCTTATGGATTCCACACCCTCCACGGCCGTTCCATACCCGTGGCTTCGGGTTTAAAACTTGCCCGGGAAGATTTGACCGTCTTTGCCGTGGCCGGAGATGGAGATGCCTTAGGTATTGGCGGGGGTCACCTTCCCCATGTGGCCAGGAAAAATATTGATATCACCTTTCTCCTGTTTGATAATTCCATTTACGGGCTGACCAAGGGGCAATCCTCTTCCACCACCCCCTATGAAATGAAGACCAATTCCCATCCGGTTGGAAACCCTGATACACCCCTCAACCCCATCAAACTGGCCCTGGCCTATGGGGCATCATTTGTGGCAAGGGGATTTGCAGGTGATCCCGAGGGAATGAAAGAGATCATTAAACAAGGCACCCTGCACAAGGGATTTTCCTTTATCCAGATTCTTACCCCCTGCGTAACCTTTGACAAAACAAACAGGACCTGGAAAAATCTTAAGGAAAATGTTTACGAACTGGAATTACATTCAGAAAAGAATAATATGGAGACTGCCATGCGGGCGGCTGAAAACGAACCCCATGGCCTGGGGATTTTTTTCCAGGATAAAGAGCGATTGAGTTACCAGGATATTCTAAGGCATTTAAACTCCTGACTGCCTTCAGGGTTTAACCCGGATCAGCCGCAGTGCATCCAGGCGCAGGGCGGTACGGGAAAGGTGATCTAATAATTCTTTTAAATTTTCCTGGGCAATTAATATTTCATTTTTATGAATATTCGGGTTGATTTTCTGCAATGCTACCAGCCTTTTTACCTCCTTGCCAATGGTTTGGCAAATTTTTTCCCTTGCGTAGGCCATGATAAGATCGGCCTTTTTCTGGGCAAGCTGTTTGCCCTGGGCAAGCAGTTCAGGAATTAATTGGGCCTTGATTTGTTCAAACTCAATGAACCAGCCCGGGTCATCAGGCGTCAGGCGGGTGGCAAAATTTTCAAAAGGGTTTTTATCACTATGGTTTTCGCCTGAATGATTTATAAGAATCCGGATGGGTTCGGCAGACAGGAACCGTTCCATGTTCAAGGTTGCAGGGGCAACACACTCCAGAACAAAGATGGATTCAAGAAAAAGCCCGGGGCTTGATTCTCCCTTTATACAGGCAGTGGATGAGATCCCTTCTCCCCTGGTAATGAAAAAATCAAAGGCCTGGTTCACAAAGGGGTGGTCCCAGTTGAAAAAACCAAGGTCTTCCCTGGCAATGGCTGTCTGTCGGTCAAAGGTGATAACCTCTGTGTTGCGGGGGAGGGCGGGAAAATCTTCGTCCACTGGCCGGTCAATGCTGAGGCGGATGATTTTTTCCGTATTTTTGTCAAAGATTTTGTCCATGTCAATGCCGTAATGGGCCAACAGGGTTTCAAGCAGTTGTTCCAGGGCGGGGTCATTGTCCATGGACTGGATGTTTTTGATCAATTTTTTTGCAGGATCAGGCTTGAATGAATTGAGCTCAAGCAGGATGTTTTTGCCCAGATCCAGTCCCTCCTGGGTTTTGGCTGTGTAAATGGCAGCCTTTTCCAGCAAATGGTTGAGCACCTTTCTTGGAATTTTTCCCAGGGCCCTGGTCTCCATGATCAATCGGTTAAGATTCTCTTCAAATTTTCTGAATATTGTGTGGGCTCCATTGATATTTTTCTCAAACATATTCAGCCCCTTCATATACCAATAGGCCAGGATTTCACCAATGGAATCCGATACAAAGGGAACATGGATCTGGATTTCATGTTTCTGACCGATGCGGTCTACACGGCCGATGCGCTGTTCTAAAAGCTCTGGATTTTCAGGCAGGTCAAATAAAAAAAGATGGTGAACAAATTGGAAATTTCTGCCTTCGCTTCCGATTTCAGAACAGATCAAAAGCCTGGCCCCCTCTTCCCTGGAAAACCAGGCTGCATTTTTGTCCCGGGAAAGAAGAGTCATTGTCTCATCAAATTTGGCCACATCAATGGCAAGATGATTCTTTAATGCACGGTCAATTGCTTCTACCTTTGTTTTGGAACTGCAGATAACCAGAATTTTTTCAGGTTTGATCTTTTTGGCAAGGGCTGCCAAGCAGGCAATCCTGGGGTCCTTTTCCAATCCTTTCTTTGGGATACAATCCGGATCTTCATATTCTTGGTTGATCCATCCAATTTGTTCAGAAGAGCCTTTGAGCGGAATGAGACAGGCCCTTCTTTTTGGAAATCCTTTGATAACCCTGCGCTTATTCCTGAAAATCACCCGGCCAGGTCCATAGGTGTCCAACAGGGGGCCGGGATCATTTTTGGCCTTGATCCGGGCCTCAACCCTGGCTGCGGTTTTACC
>DAOWDR010000018.1 GCA_030638935.1 Desulfobacteraceae bacterium
AACCTGTCCAAGGGAGACGGGGTCTATCTTGTGCTTGAAGTGTCGGATACCGGTTGTGGTATGGCCGAAGATGTGATGGAGCGGATATTTGATCCCTATTTTACCACCAAGGAGGAAGGCAAGGGTACAGGTCTGGGCCTTGCAACCGCCTATACTATTGTTCAGGCCTGTGACGGAGATATCCGGGTAAAAAGCCGCCCTGGTAAGGGAAGTTGTTTTACCGTTCTTTTACCTGCGGTCCTAGAGGATAATGGAATAGAAAAACAAAAGGTAGAGCATGGCCGCCACATGGCAGGCACAGGGGAGCGTCTGCTGGTTGTGGACGATGACCCTGACATTGCATTGATGTGTAAGGAGGGGTTTAAACTGCTTGGATATCAAGTCGATGCCTTTTCTTCAAGCAGGGAAGCCCTGGCTTTTTTTCAAGAGAACCATGGGGGCATTGATTTGGTGGTAACTGACCAGACCATGCCTGAAAAAACAGGGATTGAACTGGCAAAACAAATGCTGAAAATTAATAAAGATCTGCCTATTATCCTCTGTTCCGGGTATGCCGGGTCCGTCAACAAGACAATAATGAAAAAGGCTGGAATAAAGCGGTTTGTCATGAAACCTGTGACCGTTGAATCCTTGTCCAGGGAGATACAGCAGTTGTTGGAAAGTAATTAACCTATAATTTTAAATTCTAACCAAATTATAACAAGGGGAGATAAAATGCCTCAAGCACCCAGATTGTTTTTAATCCTTGATGATGAAGAAAGCATCCGGCAGAGTATTGCCGCATTCATGGAAGATGAAGGGTACACTGTTTTCCAGGCGGAAAGCAGCGAGGAGGCCCTTGAGATCGTTCGGAATCATCCCATTGACGATGCAGTGGTGGATATCAGACTTCCGGGGCATGACGGCAACACCTTTATGCTGGAAGCCAGAAAAATCCGGCCGGAAATAAAATTTGTAGTGCATACAGGTTCTGCGGATTATATTCCTCCCAAAGCCATTCAGGCGCTGGGAGTCACCCGTGACAAGGTGTTGATAAAACCAGCCAGTGATCTGAAGGTAATTTGTGATGCCTTAAAAGATTAATTTGAGAGATGATTTTGAAATCCGCTATAAATAGGAAATGCTCATATCATGGATGAAACCCTAGGAAAAAAAATCCTTGTAATTGATGATGAAGTCTATATCCGGGACAGTGTAATCGGTTTTCTGGAAGATTTCGGATTTGAGGTCATTGAGGCTGAAAACGGCAGAATCGGCCTGGAACAATTTGAGAATCGGCAGCCGGATCTTATATTATGCGACCTTCGAATGCCGGAAATGGACGGCCTGGAAGTCCTTGCCCATGTTACCAAGAAAAACGAAAATCTTCCCATTATCATTGTTTCCGGGGCGGGAAATATTTCTGATACGGTGGAGGCACTTCGTCTGGGGGCCTGGGATTACATTATCAAACCCATTCAGGATATGAATGTTTTGTTCCATGCGGTAAATAAAGCCTTTGAGCGCAAACGTTTTATCCAAGAAAAAATAGGGTATCAAAAAGATCTGGAACTGGCGAATAAGGAATTGAAAATATCCCTTGAAACCCTAAAATTAACAAGGGACCAGCTGGGCCAGTCGGAAAAAATGGCTGCCCTTGGGGAACTTGTGGCCGGAGTGGCCCATGAAATAAATACCCCTGTTGGTGTTGGGGTGACAGCTGCTTCTTTCCTGGATGCAAAAACCCGGGAATTTCATGGTATGTATAAAGCCGGTGAATTGAAAAGAAGTGAACTTGAAAATTACCTTACCACTGTTGAAGAGGTGTCCAATTCCATTCTGATTAACATGGAGCGGGCAGCAGAACTGATTTCCAGCTTTAAACAGGTGGCGGTTGACCAATCCAGCGAAAACCGTCGTTGCTTCAATCTTAAAGAATACCTGGATGAGATCCTGCTGAGCTTGGGACCCCGGTATAAAAAAACCAGCCATCTTATCCAGGTAATCTGTGAACCCGACATTGAACTGAACTCTTTTCCAGGCGCTTTTTCCCAGATTCTGAGCAATTTGATCATGAATTCATTGATCCACGGATTTAAAGGATTGGAAAACAGGACCATTGATATTGGAATTACCTGCAAAGAGGGACAGGTGGTTTTTGTTTACAAGGACAACGGACAGGGTATGGATCAAAGACAAAAGGAAAAGGCCTTTGATCCGTTTTTTACCACCATGCGG
>DAOWDR010000466.1 GCA_030638935.1 Desulfobacteraceae bacterium
TATTTGATCTGGTACGATCTTGTGTTCCCTAAATTTATCAAGGGAGTTTTCCAGGAAAACCCTTACCAGGAAACCCCTTTTTTCCGGGGTGTATTCTTCAGCAGCGGCCGGCAGGAGGGCACGCCCTTTTCCCATTTTCTTAAGGGTATGGGGCTTATCAATGAACAGGAGGTGCTGCCGGGTGCCAACAAAGGCCTTTTTCTCCATGACTTCTTTTCATGGCTGCTGCCGTCGGACCGTGGGCTCTTCACCCAGACCCAGAGGGGAAATGCCTGGGCCAAACTTACCCGGAACCTGGGATTTGCAGCCTGGAGCACCATTATCATCGCAATCTGCGGTATTTTAAGTTTTTCCTTTGTTAAAAATCTTCATACCATTAAGAAGGCCTCTGCCCAGTTTACAGGACCCCAGATTCTCCAGGGAGAATTGATTTCAGATGTGGGAATTTTGGAGCGGTTCCAAACAACCATACAAAAGATTGAAGACAGCAACGACAGCTGGTGGATTCCCCGCCTCGGTCTGAATGAAAGCATTGCAGTAGAATCTGAACTTAAGAAAAAATACTGTGCCCTGATGGAAAAACGATTCTTAGCTCCCTTTGATAAAAAAATGGCCGACAATATGGCCTATTTCAATCTGGCAACGCCTGTTGATTTCTCCATCCGCCATATTGAGCATCTGGTTAAGCGGATCAATTTCATCCAGGCCAAACTCTTAAACCGCCCCATGGAAGAACTTGTGCATATGCAGCAGCCCCAATTCAACACAGTTGATATGGGTGCCCAAAAAGATCTTGTAGAAGATGTCCAGCTTAAGATGAACATCCTTTATCTTCATTACCTGGTCTGGCAGGAAGATACCCCTGCCATGAATCAAAAGATGAATGAGTTGCAAAAATGGCTGGCCAGAATTCTATCCATTAAGGGTGCCAACCTGAACTGGCTTGTTGACCGTACGAATTCCGATCCGGATCTGTTGCCCTATACCCTGGCGGATTTCTGGGGCAAATCGGCCCCCAGTGGTGAAGCTATTGGTGAAATTATGGTCAGGCCCAGTTTCACCAGAAACGGCAAAGAGGCTATTGACACCTTTATTGTTGAAATTGAATCCGCATTAACAGATCCCCTTATCCTGGCAGGATTGAAACGTGAATTTTTGAAATGGTATAAAACAGCCTATCTGGAAAGCTGGCTTAATTTTGTTGTTAAATTTGACAGGGGGAAAAAGAATCTAACCACCAGGGAACAATGGCAGACGATTTCCAATATTGTCTACGATAGAAAAGGACCCTACTTTGCTCTACTGGATATCATCCCCCAGGAATTAACCCCCTTTTCCGAAGAAGGGAACCTGCCGGACTGGACAAAACTAATCCAGGATATCAACCGGCTCCACAGCCAGGCAGCAACCCTGAGGGCACAAAAGTTAGGATCAACCGGGATGCTGAAAAAGGTGGCCTCCAAGGTAACCTCCAAGATAGCCGCATCATCTAAAGCAGGCAGTATGATGAATAAGCAGCTTACTGCCCAGACCCTGCTCAAAGCCGGTAAAAGTTTTATGATATACCAGGATTCCCTTGCCGGTCTGGCCCCGGCAGCTTCATCCCAAAGGGCAGCCTTTGATCTGGCTGGCGACATCTATACACAAGACCCGGCCACAAGCGCCATTGCCTTTTTTGCTGCCCGCCAGGAGATTCGAAAACTCAGCCGAATTATTGTATATCCGGGGAAAGCGCCCTCCTACGTCTGGCAAATTTTGAAAGGGCCTCTGGATTTTTATCATGAGTTCGCCCTGAAGGAGGCAGCATGCCAGCTCCAGAAAAGATGGGAAGAATCGGTCCTGATCGAGATGAGAGACGTCTCAGACGATCAAAACAAAAATACCCTTCTCCTGGGTTCTGAAGGGTTTGTAACCAAATTTGTGAAGGGGCCGGCCAAGCCCTTTATCAAACGGGGACTTACAAAAGGGTTTTATGCCGCCAAGCTGGATGGCAAAACCATGGCATTCACCCCCTATTTTTTCCAATTTCTCACCCGGGGGGTTAGTGCTTCCAAACCTGCAAAAGCAAGCTA
The DNA here is from genome assembly GCA_030638935.1 of Desulfobacteraceae bacterium. Lineage (GTDB taxonomy): Bacteria > Desulfobacterota > Desulfobacteria > Desulfobacterales > Desulfobacteraceae > NBML01. The sequence goes on from DAOWDR010000466.1 coordinate 2,073, forward strand.
TACAGTTAAAATCAGCGGTCTTCCCACAAGTTCAAATGAGGGGTCCCAGGTCCAGCCCCATGCCACATTGCTTGAGCTTGTCTGTGCAGACAAAACAACCACCCTGGAAAATTTAAACTACCCGGTTCAAAAGGTGTTTACCTGGTCTCCCCAATCAGAATGTGAGGTCATCTTTTCAATCAGGATCGGCAGCCTTGACTTAACAAAAAAATACTCAGGCCGTCTCGCTTTTTCAAAATTTCTGAAAGAGTTTTCAAAGGGACAGCATCGTTTTATTCCTTCTGATTTTCCCGATTATGAAGACGACCTGAAAAGAATGGGCGTTCGATCCATCACAGCAAAGTATAGATTTAAAGGGAATAAACCGGTTGCCAAATTATTGAGTGCCACCCCCGGGAAAACACCCATGGAGATTGTTCAATGCTGGGAATAGGAAAACAAAAAGCTGCCCTAGAAGTTTCTGCCTATGGAAAGCATCCGGCATTTGATGATTATTTCAGCGTCAATATGGAACCCCCATTGGCAAATGCCTTGTCATCCTGGGTTGAAAGCGGAATGAAATCAGGCGGCACTGCCGATAAAAACAAAAGAATCCACTCATTTCGGTTCTGGGTCCTTGGAATTAAAAAAGAGGAACTTATCCTGGGGATTGTCCGGGACAGCAGTGATCGTTTAGGAAGGATCTACCCGCTTCTGATCATGGGAAGAACCCGTATGAAAAACAGGGACAAAAAATGGCCGGCAATCTTCAGTGGGTTTGAACCTGTTTTCAGGGCATTTGAGGAGATGACGACCATAAGGTATCAGGCATTCAAAGAGTTTGAAGCCAGCCTTTTAAAAATCCAATTTTCCGAACCAGATTTTGAAAAATCAAACACCAGCCTTTCAAATTGTCTAACGGCCTGGTTTAAAATGGAGAAAAAGAGGCGTTCATTGGTACTTCCGGTTTCAGAGCTCCTGGATAAATTTGCTTCCCATCCCCATGAACCCCAAAAAAAAGGGATATTTAAAACAAATTCCGCCCCGCCCAATGCAGTTTTCCTGGGCGGACTGCCGGACAACCCCATGGTAAATATGTATAACCGGCCCCTGAAAACCCGTGATTTTCCAAGGCTTTTTAATCTATCCGGTTTTGAACAATCCAACGGCCATCAAAACAATATGGATTTTCACACTCAATAAAGGAGAAAACCTTAATGGATATTGATCCCATACTGACGCCCATACCCGGAGACAATCCTTCGGGTGAAAATCTGAGATATACATCGGTATATGATGAAATTCAGGAAGCCAGAAGGGCTGATGATCTTCTGGATCAGGGGGATTGGCAGCATGAGGTAAAAACAGCGGACTGGAATACAGTTTTTACCCTTACCAAAGAGGCCTTGAGCACCCGGACAAAGGACCTGCAGATTGCCGCCTGGCTGATGGAAGCATTAACGGTCACCGAAGGGTTTGAGGGGGTTTCACAGGGCCTTGACATTATTATTCACCTGCTGGACCGGTTCTGGGACACCTTATACCCGGAGATTGAAGAAGATGACCTTGATTACAGAATCGGCCCCCTGGAGTTTATCAATGACAAACTATGGTTTCCCATAAAAGGTATCCCTGTGACAGACCCGGACAGAACCCCGGGGTTTGCCTGGGTAAACTGGCAGGAATCCAGGAATGTCGGATATGAAAAAGATACCCACAACGAATACGGAGACGTCATTGATGATAAGAAAAAAGCAAGGGCTGAGCAGATTGCCGAAGGCAAATTATCTGCTGAAGAATTTGATGCTGCGGTTGCCTCCTCCTCCAGGGCCTATTATGAAACCCTGTTTGAAAACATCTCCCGCTGTGTAGAATTGTTTACGGCCCTGGATAATATGGTGGATGAAAAGTTTGGCCGGGAAGCTCCTAGGCTGGCTGAGTTAAAATCCTCCTTGGAAGATAGTTTTAATCTGCTGACCGCTATTGTCAAAGAAAAAAGACTGGCAGAGCCTGATCCGGAAGAAAAGGGGGTGAAAGACGGGGAAGACAATCTGGAAGAGGTCTCAATTCAAGATGAAGGCTTAGACCGGACACCTGCTGCTGTCCAAGCCCGGGCACCCCTTCCCTCGGCAGGGGGCGTGCCGGTCGGCACCTATCAGGTCAACCGTATTTTAGGCAGTGCGGGTATTGAAGAGGCCCTGTGGCAGGAGGCATTAAAAAAATTGGAAAAAGAGGGAATCAGGCCCGCCCTTGAACTGCTTTTAGGGGGAGCCTGCAGTGCCCAGTCGGTTCGGCAAAAAACAAATTTCCGTCTTCTCATGGCCCGGTTATGCCTGAAGGCACAACGGCCTGATCTGGCAAGGCCCATTGTGGAGGAATTGAACACATTAATTGAAGAGCTTCAGCTGGGCCGGTGGGAATCCCCCATATGGCTCGCCGAGGCCCTGGGAATTCTGTATCAATGCCTTATGGCAGATGGCAGCTCAGAGGACGATCAATACAGGGCCCAGGAGATATTAACGCGGCTGTGTACTCTGGACGTGACCAAGGCCATGGAGTATTCAAACCCCACAACAGAATAACGGGTAAAAAAAATAACATCTACAATTCATAACCAAAGGAGGAAAAAAAATGGCCAAGGAAAGTTTGCAGCACACCTTGGATAGAGTGAGGTCCCCCAGAGTTCAGATCACCTACGACGTTGAGGTGGGTGATGCCATTGAAATGAAGGAAATACCCTTTGTTGTGGGTGTTTTAGCGGATCTGTCCGGAAAACCTGGAGAACCCCTGCCCAAGCTTAAAGAAAGAAAGCTTGTTGAGATTGACCGGGATAACTTTAACAAGGTTTTAGGGGGAATGAAACCACGGCTTGCCTATCGGGTGGATAACAAGCTTTCAGATGATGATTCCGCCATGGCTGTGGAACTCAAGTTCAACTCCATGGAGGACTTTCATCCCGAAAAGGTGGCAAAACAGATTGATCCGTTGCGTAAGCTTGTGGAAGCAAGGGAAAAGCTCTCGGGATTGCTCAACAAACTGGATGGAAATGACAAACTGGATGAACTGCTCCAGGATGTGATTTCCAGTACAGACTCCCTTGAGAAACTTGGCAGGGAAGCCGGCGTAAAAAAAGATTAATCATTAAAAATATAGGAGGGACCACATGGCTGAAAATGAACAACAGGTCCAGCCCGATGCTGCCCCGGGAGCAGAAACAACGGAGGAGGCGGGCCTTCTTGACCAGATAATAGCAGATGGACGTCTTGCAAGGGACGATAGTCAGAAAAATTATGCCAAAGATCTTTTGGGTGAATTTGTTTCCCAGATCATGGAGGGAACGATTACGGTTTCCAAGGATACGGAAGCCATGATCAATGCCAGGATCAGTCAGATTGACAAACTCATCTCCGATCAGCTCAATGCCGTGATGCACGCCGAGGAATTCCAGAAACTGGAAGGATCCTGGAGAGGGCTTGCCTATCTGGTGGACAAAACAGAAACCGGAGAACGGATGAAACTGAGGGTTATGAATGTGTCCAAGAAGGATCTTCTGAAGGACATGGAAAAAGCAGCGGAATTTGACCAGTCCGCTCTGTTCAAGAAAATATATGAAGAAGAATTCGGCATGTTTGGCGGGGCATCCTATGGGGCGCTCATTGGAGACTATGAGTTCACCAACCATCCCCAGGATATTGCGCTCCTAAGCAAAGTATCCGAGGTCGCAGCAGCCGCCCATGCGCCGTTTCTTTCTGCAGCAGGCCCTGAACTTTTCAATTTTGACAGTTTCACGGAACTGGGCGAACCAAGGGATATGGCAAAAATATTCCAGGGGGTTGACTACGCCAAATGGAAATCCTTCAGGGAGTCGGAAGACTCCCGCTATGTGGCCCTGGCCATGCCCCATATTCTCATGCGGCTGCCCTATGGCAAGGCCAATGTGCCTGTGGAGGCCTTTGATTTTGAGGAACAGGTGGATGGGACAGATCATAACCAGTATCTATGGGGCAATGCCGCCTATGCCCTGGGAACCCGGCTGACGGAATCCTTTGCCAAGCATTCCTGGTGTGCGGCAATACGCGGGGTTGAGGGCGGAGGCCTTGTGGAGGATCTGCCGGTTCACACATTCAAGACAGATGAAGGGGATGTTGCGTTGAAATGTCCCACCGAGATCGCCATTACAGACAGAAGGGAAAAAGAGCTGGCTGATCTGGGGTTTGTACCCCTGGTGCACTGCAAGGGAACCGATTATGCGGCTTTTTTCAGCACCCAGACCGGAAACAAGGCAAAGCTCTATGACACGGATACGGCAAATGCCAATGCCAAACTTTCTTCCCAGCTCCAGTACATCATGGCCGTATCAAGGTTTGCCCATTACCTGAAATCCATCATGCGGGATAAGATCGGCAGTTTTATGACACGGCAGAATGCAGAAGATTTTTTGAACCGCTGGATCAGCAGCTATGTGCTTCTGGATGACAATGCCAGCCATGAACAAAAGGCCAAGTATCCGCTGCGGGAAGCCCGGATTGATGTCAGCGAGATACCGGGAAAGCCCGGCGCCTATAGGGCGGTCAGTTTTTTAAAACCCCACTTCCAGCTGGATGAACTGTCGGTTTCCCTGCGCCTGGTGTCGGAACTGCCGCCGCCGGCACAGGGATAGGGACCGGTTTGTTTAAACAGATATGAAAGATCATTTTAACCTCACAGCATCGATACTGGACAGGCTTCTGGACATGGAACCTGCGTTGAGTTCCGAGTCTGCCCAGTATCGGGTTGTGTCTGAACAACAGATACTGGACAGTGTTTTCAGGGATTTGGAGAACCTGCTGAATGCTCGGTGCAGCCCCATTGATCTGCCGGCAGCTTTCAACAGGCTCAAGGGATCTCTTCTCCGGTACGGGCTTAAGGATTCCACTGCGGAAAATCCTGAAAGTGCCCTGGTACGGCAAAACTTATGCAAGGAAATTGAGAAAACCATCTCTTTGTTTGAACCCCGCCTGAAAAAACCCGTTGTCCGGGTTGAGACCCGGGGCGGTAAAAAGAGGGAGCTGTTTTTCAGGATCTCGGGGATTCTGGTTGTGGAGCCCCTGGCTGAGCCGGTCTCTTTTGATACTTTTTTCGATATCAACCGGGGACAATATGTCATTTCAAAATAAAAGATCTTAAAAACTATAAGAGGGTATGATTCCTAACCATGGATGACAGATTATTAAATTATTACGAGCGTGAATTGACCTTTGTCCGGGAGATGGGTGCCGAATTTGCCGCAAAATATCCGAAAATAGCCGGACGGCTTCTCCTGGAACCGGACAAGTGTGAAGACCCTCATACAGAAAGGCTGATAGAGGCGTTTGCCTTTATCAGCGGAAGAATCCATAAAAAAATAGATGACGATTTCCCTGAAATCACGGAATCGATTCTGGGCATCACCTATCCCCATTATAACAACCCCATCCCCTCAATGACCATGGTGCGGTTTGATCCCATAAACAAGAGCATCACTGAAAAGGGGTTTGAAATTGAAGAGGGGGTAACCCTTTTTTCCAAACCGGTAAAGAATGTGCCCTGCCAGTTTACCCTTTGCCAGCCCGTTTCCGTCTGGCCGGTGAAGGTTGGAACAGCCTTTCTTGATGATCCCGGTCCAACGGTTAAGGAAGCGGTCCAGACCATTGTCCTTGAACTTGAGACCTTCAATGATATTGATTTTGGAAAAATAAATTGCAAAAACCTGCGGTTTTTCCTCAATGGTCCTCACCAGCATGTGTTTCACCTGTATGAACATATTTTTAACAATGCCTGTCGGGTGGAGTTTGTTTTTACCAATCAGCAAAGGCGTGTGGAAACAATAAGCCTTGACCCTGACTGTATTCGTCCTGTGGGATTTGAATCCCACGAAAAGGTGCTTCCCTATTCAAAAAGATCTTTTCCCGGATATCTTCTTTTGTTTGAGTATTTCACCTTTCCTGAAAAATTTCTGTTTTTCGATCTGACCGGGTTCGAACGACTGAACCTAGGAAAAATCGGCACCTCCCTCACCGTAAAAATACACCTGAACAAAACATTGAAACAGGATATTGTTGTCAACCAGGAGACCTTTCAGTTAAATGCAGCCCCGGCTGTAAACCTCTTTAAAAAAGTTGCAGAACCAGTAAGGGTGGAACAGCGGAAGACGGAATACCAGGTGATACCGGATTTAAGACGCCGCACTGCAACGGAAGTGTATACCATTGACCAGGTAAAACATGCGTCTGTGTCCGGTGAGGAAGCCAAGGAATACAGGCCTTTTTACTCCGTCCGCCACCATCTGTCAGATGATGATTCAAAGGGGAACAAGGTTTTCTGGCATATTCAAAGAAGGCACTCGGGCAAACAGGGAGACAAGGGAACAGAAGTCTACCTTTCTTTTTCAGACCTGAACATGAATCCATCAGACCCTGGAACCGATATCCTGACCATCAAACTAACCTGCACCAACAGGGATCTTCCGGCCAGGCTTCCCTTCGGAGATGCCAGGGGAGATCTTACCATGGAGCTTGCAGCCCCCATTGAAAAGATTTCCTGCCTGATCAAGCCCTCTTCCACCCGGCGGCCCTTTCTTGGCGGTGCACTTCAGTGGCGCCTCATCTCCCATCTGTCATTGAATTATATTTCCATGGTGGAAGGAGGAGAAAATGCCTTAAAAGAGATTTTGAAACTCTATGATTTTGAAAACTCCACCTCCACAAAACAGCAGATCAGCGGAATTAGCTCATTGAAATCCCGCCATGTTACAAAACGGATCAATGAATCGTTTTGTCGGGGAGTGGAGATTACCATCACCCTGGATGAGGATAAGTTTGTGGGCTCGGGACTTTTTCTGTTCGGTTCGATTCTGGAGCGGTTTCTTGCCCAGTATGTGTCCGTCAATTCATTCTCCCAGCTTGTTTTAAAAACGCTTCAGAAAAAAGAGGAATTAAAGCGGTGGCCACCGAGAAGCGGCAATCAGATACTGGCATAGAAGCACAACTCTATTCTGCCTTTTACGAGTTTTCGTTTTTTAAGGCTGTGGAGCTTCTGGAAAAATTTTCCCCGGACAAGAAAAAACTGGGACAGACACTGGAGCCCTCAAAAGAGCCTGTAAGGTTTTCAGTTAAACCCGGGTTTGCCTTTCCGGCAAGCGATATAGCAGACTTACGCAAGAACATAGAAGACGGCCCCTCGGAAATGGAAGCTGCATTTATGGGGCTTATCGGTCCATCCGGTCTTCTTCCCCACTGGTACAACGAGCATGCACTAGAAAGAAAAAAGAACAAGGACCACACCTTTGTTGAGTTTCTCAATATTTTTCACCATAGGCTGATCTCCCTTTTTTACCTGGCCTGGAAAAAACACCGGTTTCCTGAAAACTATGAGCCGGGAGCCGGTGACCGCCTGTCCAGATACGTTCTGAGCCTGGCAGGACTCGGCACCTCCGGCATGGTGGGAATGCTGGGCCTTCCCAGGGAGTCCCTTACCTTTTACTCCGGTCTTCTCTCCTTGCCGGTGGCATCGGCCGCCAGCATTGAAGCGGCAATTGAATACTTTTCAGGCGCTAGAACAAGGGTTGACCAGTTTGTGCAGCGGGATGTTCCCCTGGAGGAGGAGGATGTTACCCGCCTGGGTGCAGCCAATGCAAGCCTTGGAAAGGATGCGGTCTGCGGAAGCCAGGTGAAGGAGTGCCAGACCAAATTCAGGGTAAATATGGGGCCCGTGGCCTATCAAACCTATAACCGGCTCATGCCCACGGGAGATCTGCTGCCACCGGTTTTTTCCCTGATCCGGTATATGGTGGGAATCGAATTTGAGTTTGAAATCAGGGTGTGCCTGAAAAAAGAGGAGGTGCCCCTGTGTGTTCTGGGGCAAAAAGGCTCTAGTGCTGCTGTCCTCGGATGGACCACCTGGGCGTCAAGCCCGGGATATGATTTTGACCAACATCCATATATTACGTTTCAGGAGATTGATCTGCAGCAGGTGAAACGATCACAAAAAAAAACAACCTAAATCCCCAAAGGAGCTAAAATGTCTGTAACAAACCTTAAGTCTCTCATCGGCAAGCTGAACACGGCATGCCGGAAGAGCCTGGAGTCAGCTGCCGGCCTGTGTCTGTCCCACACCCATTATGATGTGGAACTGGAGCATTTTTTCCTGAAACTCCTTGATATTCAGAATACGGATGTAAATAAAATCTTATCCCATTGTGAAATAAATGAATCCCATCTCATCCGGGATCTCACAGATGCCATTGATAAATTTAAAACAGGAAA
>DAOWDR010000142.1 GCA_030638935.1 Desulfobacteraceae bacterium
ACATGGCGAAAGATTTTTTTGTGTTTTTTTGCTTTTAATGATTCTATCATTGAACGTAGTCTCAACCTAACCGATCCGGGATTTGAGATTTCATCCACTTTTATGAGGGTATGGTTTTTCCTGCCCGTGTTCAGAATTTGTTTTACCTCGTCTATAACGACGGCATCCGGGCCGCAGCCAAAGGAATTGAGTTGAACCATCTGAATATTATCCGGTTTTCCGGCCACCCATTTTGCTGCAGTATAAATTCTGTTGGGATAGGACCATTGGGTCACCACATGAACATCTTTAAGCGCTTTCGCATGGGAAGGAACCCCATCCTCGGTGATAATATCAGCCCCAAGTCCTGTCAGTATATCCGGAATCCTGTGATTGATCAGCCCGTCTGAATGGTAGGGCCTTCCTGCCAGCACAATGAGCAGGGAGTTATTTTTCTCTGCCCGGGCAATAATTTCCAAGCCCTTATTTCTAATCTGAGTTTTAATTTTTTTTTGTGCACCTAGGGCCGCATCAAATGCCCCATCGATTACAGGTTTGCCAATGCCGAATTGTTTTAAATACACAGCACAGGTTTTTTTTAACAAAATTTCATCATTAAAGGTTACAACAGGTCTATCCAAAGGGATACCAAACCTTTTTTCAGGATGAATGGAACTTTCAATCACATCGGCGTAGCTGGATACAATGGGACAATTATAAGCATTCAGGGCATCCTCAAATTCATTTTTTTCAAACACCACCAGGGGATAAAAAATTCTGTCCACTTTTTTTTCGGCCAGGTCATAGATATGTCCATGGGCCAGTTTGGCAGGAAAACAAATACTATCGGACATGACTGTTCCCAAGCCCTTTTCGCTTATGCCGACGGTGGAAGGTGATGACAATTTGATATTGATTTTGCAGTAATTAAAAAGTGTTTGCCAGAAGACAAAATTTTCATAAAAATTAAGGCATCTGGGTATCCCCAGGGTCATCAAAGGCGTATCATGGGGGGAAAGGTTACGGTTAAACACAAGATCATTCTTATAGGTTACAAAATCAAATCCTTTTTTTGTATGTTCCCCTTTTGCGGAATAATATTTTTCACATTTATTGCCTGAAAAAAAAGAGCTTCCATTGGGAAAAACAAATTTGCTGACCCTGCACCTGTTTTCACACCCACGGCAGTGCATCTGGGTTGTTTGATAATTGTCAATATGTTCAAGCCCTGACAACCCGGGAAAAGAAGTTAGGGACAAAGGATCGGTCACATGATCATTAAGAGCTGCCAAAGCTGCACCAAAGGCACCCATGAGTTCAGGCATTTGAGAGGTTTTCACCTCCTTGCCCGTCAGCAGTTCCAAAGCCCTTACAATGGAAGGATTTTTAAAGGTTCCTCCCTGCAATACAATATTATTCCCCATTTCTGAAACGGCCTGAAGTTTTAAAACTTTAAACAGGCAGTTTTTGATCACGGAATAGGATAGCCCTGCGCTGATATCTTCTACAGCTGCGTTTTCCCTTAAGGATTGTTTTATCTTGGAATTCATGAATACCGTACATCGGGTACCCAGGTCACAGGGGGCAGTTGCGTTACAGGCAAGGAGGGCAAACTCTTCAATGCTATAATTTAAAGAATCGGCCAGGGTTTCCAAAAAAGAGCCGCACCCTGAAGAACAGGCCTCATTTAATTCAATCCGGCTAATCACCCCGTGATCAATAAAAATGGCCTTCATATCCTGCCCGCCAATGTCCAGGATAAAGGAGACCTCTGGATCTAAAAAATGTGCTGCCGTATAATGGGCAATGGTTTCAACAATCCCTTTATCAATACTAAAGGCAACCCGAATCAGATCTTCGCCATATCCTGCCACAGCACTTTTAATAACTTTCAAATGGGGATTGAATTTAACTAGCTGTTCTCTGAATTGAATCAACCCTTCAATCACAGTCTTTATCGAATTTCCTTCATTGTTTTTATACCATGAAAACAGGATCTCTTTATTTTCTCCGACAATAACGATCTTTGTTGTTGTTGATCCTGAATCAATACCGAGAAAGCATTCTTTTCCTCCATAGTTTTCAAGGGCAATGGTTTTAATGTGGGGTCCGGCCTTTTTTTTCCAGTTCAAAAAATGGTGCTGGCTTTTAAACAGGGGATCTATCCGATCCTTGGCAGGACCGGTATTTTCAAGTTCTTTATCCATCTTTTTGATTAACCGGGCAACAGATATGGTTTGGGAGGGATATTTGTCAAACATGGCCGCCCCCATGGCCGGTATCAATTCAGATTTTTCGGGCATTATCATATCGGTATGGGAAAAGTTCAAAATTCTCAAAAACGTATTCACAAGTTCGGGTAGAAAGGTGAACACACCGCCGCATAGGAGTATTTTGGGTTTTATATCCATTCCCCGGGCAAGGGAATTAATGCATTGAACCGCTACTGCATGGAATATGGATGCGGCAATGTCCTTGTGGGGGATGTTGCGGCTGAGCATATTCTGGACATCAGTTTTGGCAAACACACCACACCTGGATGCCACAGGATAGATATGATCGTGGGCTGCTGCCAGATCGTTCAAATGAAAAGGGGTGATATTCAACAAGGTAGCCATTTGATCGATGAAACTGCCGGTTCCGCCTGCACAGCTTCCGTTCATCCTAATGTCCGGCAGTTTGCCCTTATTTAAAAAGATGATCTTTGAATCTTCACCACCGATATCCATGGCGGTTCTGACATGGGGAAACCTGTTTTTAATGACCGCATTGGTGGCTATCACTTCCTGGACAAATGGAAGATTGAGTCTTTTTGAAGTGCCCAATGCTGCTGATCCGGTCAGCTTCAGGTCAAGGCAACATTCCCCTTTTTTGCGAATAATTCCATGGAGAAATGATTTTATTGTGTCATGAATTTTTGCGTGGTGTCGTTGGTATTCTGAAAAAACAAGGGTGCTGTTGTTATCCAGCAAGACAATTTTCGCAGTTGTAGAGCCAATATCCAAACCAGCCCTGTACAGTATTGTCTGCTTCATTTGTGCACTCCTAATATTTTTTTTAAAATTGGAGTTAAGGTATTGTCTCCTCAATCTCAAAATTATAAAAATAGTTTGTTACAAATCCTGGTCCTCCTCCAGCAAAGCCCTGATTTTTCCAACAACATCTGCAGTGGAAAAGGGTTTGGTGATGTATTCGTCTGCGGTAAGCTCCATTCCTTTGGCAACGTCAATTGATCTTGCCATGGCAGATAAAAAGATGATCTTTGTGTGTTTAAATTTGGGGTTTCCCCGTATTTTTTGACAGACCTCATATCCGTCAATGCCGGGCAGCATGATATCCAGCAGGATCAGGTCCGGGTCATAGTCTGATACAACTTCAAGGGCCTGCTCTCCGTTTGCAGCAACCCGGACGTCATAGTTGTTCTGTTCCATTAAAAATTCTAGGGGCACGATAATATTGGGTTCGTCATCCACAATTAATATTTTTTTGGGCACTGTTTTTTCGGACATTCGACCCTCCGTTTATTAATTATTTGGGGGAGTTCGCAATAAAGTATACCATGAAAGGGGTGTGTTGCAATCCCTAAGGGTTTTATTATTATTTAAGAGGATGGTACCAGGGGCAGGGTAAACATAAAGATAGCTCCTTTTCCCAGCTCACTTTCAACCCAGATTTTTCCCTGGTGGGAATCGATGATGTGCCGGGTGATGGTTAGCCCTACGCCTGTGCCCTTAGGCCTTCCCCGGGAGGTATCCTTTACCTGTCTGAACTCCTGGAAGATGATTTCCCTGTTTTCCAGGCTGATGCCGATGCCGTTATCTTTGATGCGGACATTCATCTGCCCTGTTTCAACCGCAAGTAAGATATCAATTCTCCCCTGTTCAGGATTACAAAATTTTACCGCATTGGAGATAAGATTGACCATCACCTGGATCAGCCTGTCCCTGTCACCGGATATTTCAACACAGGTTTCAGGTATACGGAGCCTTAAATCAATGTTTTTTTCTTCAATGAGCGGACCTATTGAAACCATTGAATCCTCAATTACCTCTCTGAAATCCAGGCGGGAAAACTCCCATTGGATGTTTCCTGATTTGATTTTCTGGAAATCAAGTACGTCATTTATGAGCCTTGATAAACGTTCACTCTCCTTGATAATGATATGGGTAAATTTCTGGTGCCTTTTACGGTCAAGGTCAGGAGTAGTATAAAGTATTTCAGCCAGTGCTCTGACAGATGTTAAAGGGGTCCTCAGTTCATGGGTCACGGTTGATATAAATTCATTCTTTAACCGGTCCAGTTCCGTTAGCCGCTCATTGGCAGCTTCGAGGTCCATGGTAATCTTTTCCAGTTTGTGACTGTATCGAATTGCCTGCTGTGTTTCATCCAGGATATTTAATATTTCGTTAAAGCCAAGGGGTTCTTCCTTTACCACCGATCTGACCATGACCAGGGCGGAAGCAGATCCAATGGCTCCTGCCAGCAGTTTCTCCGCATGACTTACAAGGCCTGCATCTGCGGTGAGTTCTTCTTCCAGGTTTATCTGGTTTTTTCTGGCGTAAATTTTTAAGGCATGTTTTGTTCGCTTTCTGCCCAAAACTCTTTCCAAAAGGGATCTTAAATCACCCACCGATGCCGTGCCCCGCCAGAAAGACGACTTTTCCGCTTCCACTGAATATTCAAACACATCCACAAACAAAATTGCCTGTTTTTGTTCAACCTCACTCTGCCGGGTAAAAAGGGATACACCTGTGAAGAGGCCAATATTGAAAATCATGCTCCAGAAAACCGCATGGGCCTCGGGGCTGAACCCAAGCAGTTCAACATCAAGGCCGAAGAGATGTTGGGGTCTGAGCAGTTCTAAGTCAAAGGGGCCATGGGTTAAAAAATTTTGTAATGGAAGGCCTGCCTGTGTAAGTGACGGCAAAACAAGGGTATATCCCCAGATGAAAAAACCTGCCAATAAACCGGACAGGGCCCCTGATTTTGTGGCTCCTTTCCAGAATATCCCGCCTAGGATGGCAGGTGAAAATTGGGCGACTGCGGCAAAGGATATCATACCGATGGAGACCAGGGCATAATACTTAACAACAAAATGGAAATAAAGATATCCCAGCACCAGAACCGCCAGGATACTGGCCCTTCTTATGCCCAGCAGAAGCTGACTTAAGTCGGGACGCTGGGCAAGTTTTAAAAAGGAAAGCCTTAAAAGGACAGGCATGACAAGATCGTTGCATACCATTGTGGAAAGGGCAATGGTTTCCACGATCACCATGCCGGTTGCAGCAGACATCCCGCCGATAAATACGAGTATGACAAGTCCTTTTTGCTGTTCCGCCATCAAGAGGAAGAGGGCAAAAAAGTCTGTATCTGCTGTTTGCCCTGCAAATTTAAGCATGCCGGCAAAGGCAATGGGAAGGACAAATATATTTATGGCAAGCAGATACAAGGGAAAAAGCCAGATCGCCTTTTTTAGGTGTTTTTCATCTACGTTTTCCACCACCATCACCTGGAACTGGCGGGGAAGAAACAGCACGGCCATCATTGACAGGAACAGGCCATTATACCATCCGACAAATGTGGATGCATCCATCTCCATGACAAAAAGATCAGATATTTCCGGCACCAGGCTTGCCTGGGCAAAGAGGTCGCCCAAACCTGAGAAGATTCCATAGGTGACAAATAAGCCTGCACAAATAAAGGCGACAAGCTTTACGATGGATTCAAAAGCAATGGCTGCGACTAATCCCTCGTGACGTTCGGTCGCATCTATGTGACGGGTGCCGAAAACAATGGCAAATACCGCCAAAAGTAATGCCACATACAAGGCGGTGTCGCTTAGAACAGGTATGGGCGCAAGCCCGGTTGTCAACGGTATGTGGGAGTCCCTGCTGATGAGCCGAAATGTTGTGGATATGGCCTTTATCTGGACAGACATATAGGGAATGATGCCAAGCACGGCAATAATGGTCACAGCCCCTGCCACTGTTGCGCTTTTACCATACCGGGATGCAATGAAGTCTGCAATGGAGGTGATCCTGTTTATTTTGCTGATCCTTATGATTTTTTTTAAAACAGGCCAGCCAAGAACCATCATCAGTGTGGGGCCAAGATAAATGTTTAAAAAACCTATAATACCTGCCTTGCTGGCGGCGCCTACACTCCCGTAAAATGTCCAGGCAGTACAATAGACTGCCAAAGACAGGGCATAAATATAGGGGTTGCTGATAATGCTTTTGTTGATTTGAGCCCTTTTGTCACCATAAAATGCAATGGCGAACAGCAGGCTCATATAGCCAAAGGAAATGAGTATGATGATTTTTTGATCTATCATGTTTCTGTCCCACCTTGATGGGTTACATGCTGACAATTAACATAGACCGGCGATCAATCTATGCCCTTGGATTTTGGTTCGGCAACCTTTTTTTATTAGGCCTTTCCCTTGTGCAGCGAATCATCAGAGCGATCAATAAAATCCAGGCAAAGAAAAAATAAAGAAAAAACAGGGGAATACCAAAAATAATTCTGTTATTGTTGAACAATGTGAGTATAGGATAGCAGAACAAAAAATTACCAAGAAGAAACAGGCCGATAAATCGATTGGTTCTTGATTTTTCATCCATGGTCATCCCTCCTTGTCCCTGGCAAACCTTTTTATAAGCCCCATATTTTTTGAATACAAAAGCAGAAGGTTTAAATCAAGATTTTTTGTTTTCAATTCATATCTTGATTTAAGCCCTGCAAAATGCAGGGGAAGATCTTTTATCTCCAGTATAATATCTTGTTGATACTATTGCAAAAAAAAATAAATTATTTGGGGATTCAGGGTGATCTCATTTAAACGTTCATTTGATTTGAATCAAGAATCGAATCAAGAATATTTTTGGAGTGATTGGGTTCACCAACCCCGGCCTTTGAGGCAGATTAACCTGCCGTAACCATACTATTTTCACTCATGC
>DAOWDR010000611.1 GCA_030638935.1 Desulfobacteraceae bacterium
GACGGCTGTCATACTCAATGCTGCCCTTATCCGGCTGATCATCAATAAGCCCCATTACGGTTTTCAGAATCGTTGACTTGCCGGCCCCGTTGTTTCCCAGAATGGCGGTGATACTGCCCTCCTCCACGGCAAAAGAGGTCCCCCTGATGGCATAGACCAGGTCATAATATGTCTCAATATTTTTCACCTCAAGCAGGGACATATTATTCCTCCTCTCCGATATAGGCCTTGAGCACCTCGGGATTTTGCTGAACATCTTCAGGGAAGCCAAGGGTCACGGGTTTGCCAAAATTGATGGCCAGCACCCGGCTGGAAATATCCATGACCATTTTCATGTCATGCTCAATGAGCAGAATGGAAATACCCAGATCGTCCTGGATATCCTTGATCCAGAATATCATGTCCTGCTTTTCTTCGGAATTCATGCCGGCGCATGGCTCGTCCAGCAAGAGAAGATCAGGCTCCAATGCCAAAGCACGACCCAGTTCAATAAGCTTCTGGGTACCGTAGGGCAAACCACCCACAAGCTTGTCCCTCACATTTACAAGTTCCAGAAAATCAATGATTTTTTCCACCTTTTCCCGGTGATAAATCTCCTCCTTTGCGGCAAAGGATTTTCGCCCCCACATGGTCATGCCCGAAAACAGGCCCGTGTTCATGTGGATATGCCTTCCCAGCATGATATTTTCCATGGTGTTCATCTGGGAAAACAATTCAATATTCTGGAATGTTCTGGCAATGCCAAGCCTTGCAATGGCATCGGGAGTTTTCTTTTCAATGGAGGTGTCCTTGAAACTGATGTTTCCCTGGTCCGGCCTGTAAAGACCTGAGATACAATTAAAAAGGGTGGTCTTTCCGGCTCCGTTGGGACCGATCACCGAAAAGATCTCCCCTTTTTCCATGGTAAAATTAATATCCTGGAGTGCTTTTATGCCCCCAAAGGAAATAAACAAATTACTGACACAAAAAAATGAAGGCTCCATTCTAATCCAGTACTATCCAATTGGTCAGTTTTTTCGTTTTTCCTTCGGCAAGGCACTGGACTATGATGGTCTCACTTCCGCCCTGGCGGCAGTACATATCATTGACATCAAAGGGTTTATAGCTGATGGTGGGACCGATTCCCTTGAACCCCTTTATTTTTTCCATCTCACTGACAAAGGATTCCCGTGTCAAATTGCGACCTGCATTTTTCATTGCCTCTATCATGGGCTCGGTAAAGATGATGCCGGCCGCATAAAAAAGCCCCCAGCGTTCACTCTTGGCAGCATATTTGTCAAACACCTCTTTTTTGTATTTAACGATCCCCGGATGCTTGGAATCTGTTAGTTCGCCAAAGGTGGCACAGATAACACCTTCCCACAACCCCTTTGAAATATGGTTCATCAGGGTAAAATCCGAACAGGTGGAGGTGCTCATGAACTGGGGTGCAAATTGCATGGCCTTGGCAGTTCCCACAATCCTGACTGCATGGCCCACGGTTGTCCATAAAAGAACCATGTCTGCCTTGGATTTTCTCAGCTTCATCAAATGGGGTTTCATGTCGGTATCGCTTTTTTCCACGGGCACCTGGGCCACCAATTCCATATTATTCTTTTCCAATTCCGCAATGGCTCCCCTAAGCCCGTTTTTACCATATTCGTCATTAAGATAGGCTATGGCAATCCGTTTTTTGCCCATGGTCTCAATGGCATATTTTACCAGGGCACGGGCTTCATTAAAATAAAGGGGATAAACTCCAAACAGATATTTTTGGGGCGGCGTCACCCAGTGGAGGGAACCTGCAGAGGGGCCTACCCAGGGAATTTTTTTCTCCATGAGATAATCTTTCACCGCAAGGCCCGGAGAGGTGCCGACTCCTGCCGCCCAGGCAAAAATCCCGGTGCCTTCCTGGAGTTCTTTTACCCCTGCCTTGGTCTTGGCCGGGTTATACCCGTCATCAAACATGTGGTATACAATTTTCCGGCCATGGATACCTCCGTTCTCATTGATCCATTTAAAATAATCCCCGGTCCCCCTTGCAACAGATCCCCAGGCAGCGGCAGGCCCTGTCTGGGGCCCCCACTGACCGATATGAATTTCCGTATCTGTGATGCCTTCCCCGGCCTGGACAACCAAAACAAAACCCAGTAAAAAAGCCAGACAAACCCCTAAAATTAAACTTTTTTTCATCTTGTCCTCCTTTGTACGGTTTTTACCTTCTTTTTATGGTTTTCACCCTCTTTTCTCACACTTTTTTCACATAATGTTTTGCAAAAAGACCGCTGGGTTTAAAACAAAGCACCAGCACAATAATAACAAAGGCCACCACGGATTTAAATTCAATGGAGATATACCCGCCAAAAAGGTTTTCTATTATGCCCAGCATATAGGCTGCAATAACAGCCCCGGGCAAAGAGGTCATCCCACCCATGACAGCCGCTGCAAACCCCTTTAGCATTGGGTCCCACATCATATAGGGATTCATGATAATGGGGGAAATCAAAAGACCTGCACAGGCTCCCACCATGGAGGAAATTCCCCAGGTCATCATCATGATCCGGTTGGTCCGAATCCCCACTATTCTTGCGGCCACGCTATTTTGCTGGGTTGCCTTCATGGCAAGGCCCAGCTTTGAATATTTGAAAAAGAAATAAAGCCCCCCCATGATAACCAAGGCTGTACCAAGGGTTA
>DAOWDR010000335.1 GCA_030638935.1 Desulfobacteraceae bacterium
GACAGCATAAGTAATATCTCTTCATTGAGAGAGGGAGATATTTTAAGAGTTTACTGCCAGTTTCCCGGAGCTGCCGATGAACTAGGCGCCATGGCATGTGTTAAAAATATTAAAAGAGAACAAGGGCAGCTTACCATTGGAGCGGAATTCCAAGATATCACTAAAGTTTTTTTACTACCCTTAATGCACTTTTTATATTCCATCGAAGACTTTGCTTAAAAAATGTTGAGAGAGATCCATGGCCCATGATCCTGGGACTGGGTGCTCACTGCCCTGTAAATAAAGATCTCCATATACCCTTGGGGTATATGGAGATCTTAACATTTGATTTAAAGTTGGGCTATCCCAGAATTTTTTTAAGGTCGCCTTCGGGAGTGCCATTGGGGGTGAGGTTGTAATTTTTAACCAGCACATCCAATACATTGGGCGTTACAAAGGCGGGCAGGGATGGGCCCAGGTGGATATCCTTGATGCCCAGGTGGAGCAGGCTGTAAAGAACGGCAACGGCTTTCTGCTCATACCAGGAGATGATGAAGGATAGGGGCAATCCGTTGACATCTGTATCAAAGGCTTTGGCCAGGGCCACGGCAATCTGCACGGCTGAATGGGTATCATTGCATTGCCCCACATCCAGGAGCCTGGGAATCCCGTTGATATCTCCCATCTGATGTTTAAAGAATTTAAATTTTCCGCAGGCCAGGGTGAGCACAATACTGTTGTCCGGTACTTTTTCAACAAATTCCGTGTAGTAGTTTCTGGATTTTTTCACCCCGTCGCAACCGCCGACCAGGAAGAAATGCCCGATGGAACCATCTTTTACGCCTGCCACAATTTTGTCGGCAACTCCCAGCACGGCGTCATGGCCGAATCCCACCAGAATTTCCATGTCCTTCTTGTCTTCTGTATATCCCGGCAGTGCAAGGGCGCGGTCAATGAGGGGAGCCATATTGTTTTTGTTGAGGTGGGTGAGTCCCGGCCATCCCACGGTGCCCGAGGTGAAAATATTTTTCTTATAGGACTGTTTGGGCTTCTGGATGCAGTTGGAAGTCACGATGATGGCACCGGGAAATTTAGCAAACTCTTTTTTCTGGTTTTGCCATGCCGTGCCGTAATGGCCGTAGAAATGGGGAAATCTTTCCTTTAATTTGGGATACCCGTGGGAGGGCAGCATCTCGCCATGGGTGTAGACATAGATGCCCTTGTCGGCACTGGCTTTTAAAACTGCTTCAAGGTCAATGAAGTCATGGCCGGATACCAGGATGGCCTTTCCTTTTTTAGCACCCAGGGGAACCTTGGTGGGAACTGGAACACCAAAGGCACCCGAGTTGCCCAGGCTGAGCAGTTCCATGGCCCGGAGGTTTTTTTCACCGCATTCAAGGACAAGTCCTAAAAGTTCGTTCATTCCTAAACTTTTGTCTTCCAGGGAGGCCAGTGCACGGTGGACAAATTCGTAGTTGCCTTCATCTTCCTGGCCGTGTTCTGCTGCATGGTCGGTATAGGCGGCCATGCCTTTCAGTCCATAGAGGAGCATGTGCTGGAGGGAGCGGATATCAGCGTTGACATCGGGATCAGACATGAGGCCGTAGTCTTTGCCCTGCTTTACCATCCCCTCCAGGGTGGGTTTGAGTTTCAGGGTCAGGCTGTCACTTTTAGAATCAATGGTTCCGCCGGCAGCCTTTACCCGTTTAATCATATTGTCCCTGAGGGAGACAGACTGGTAAAGAAGATCTTCAAACCTATAGGGGTCAAATTCTACATTGGTCAGGGTGGAAAACATGCCCATACAGGTAAAGTGGTTGGTTTCCTTGTCGGAGATATTGACTTTTCTGCCGGCAACAGCAGCAATGGAGATGCCTTTCATGGTGTGGATCAGGAGATCCTGGAGTGCAGCAACTTCAGGGGTTTTCCCGCAAACACCGATCCTGGTACATCCTTTACCTCCCATGGTCTGTTCACACTGGTAGCAGAACATTTTGTTTTTTTTGGAATCAGAGGCAAATGCTGCTTTAGATGTCAGTATGGAGGGAATCAGGGCGCTTCCTGTGACGGCCAATGTGGTTTTTTTGAGAAAATTTCTTCTTGAGATATCTTTTTTTTTCATGCTGTCTCCTTTTTTCGTAAAAAGAATGGTGCGGTTTTTTTGTTGAAAATGCCT
This sequence comes from Desulfobacteraceae bacterium, assembly GCA_030638935.1. Lineage (GTDB taxonomy): Bacteria > Desulfobacterota > Desulfobacteria > Desulfobacterales > Desulfobacteraceae > NBML01. Next base: position 2,156 of record DAOWDR010000335.1, read on the forward strand.
TTATAAGTTAAGCGTGATGAAATCATAACCTAAACATTGGATTGGATTCCTTGATTTAGATCAAGCAATGAAAAAATATTGTGAATTTAGCAAAAATTCC
>DAOWDR010000329.1 GCA_030638935.1 Desulfobacteraceae bacterium
GGAAATTACCTTTCAAAAAAACAATAAAATAAGGGAAACAAAAAGAAAAGAGTATTGCATATCCGACCATTTTGTAACCCTTTTAATTCTTTCCTCCATATTACCAAAACCTGAATTATTCACACCGATTTTTAAAACAGTGTCAGGAAGTACCGGTCAAACCATATTTGTCAAATGTCATCCGGCATGCAGAAAACCGCAATTAAACAAATGGGTGGAGTCAATAACAGCTCAATTCAAAGATAATATAAGGTTCATTCATACCCAGGAGGACACATACAATCTGATATCCATGGCCGATGTCTGTGTGCTGGGGCAACGAAGCACAACAGGGCTTGAATCAATCGCCCTTGGCACCCCCCTTGTAAAACTGGATTTTGCATATACCCCAAATGCGCCTTACTCATTTGTCGATCAGGGCGTGGCAGTTAAGATGAGTGCTGAACAACTGTCCGACGCCTTGTCAAAAAAGACGGATTTCTCACAATTTATGAATGACGAGAAACAAGAAAAATTTCTTAAAAACGAACTGATCGAACCAATCCATGCGATTAAAAGCGTATGCCATATCTTTAAAAAGACAATCCAGGCAAATACCAGCCCTAACATCTCCCTGGGGAAACCCAGGCAAAAACCGGACAAGGAATGGTCCATTATCATCCAGGTTCCTGACAAACATGATATTTTTCTATCCCAGCTTGAAGCAGTGTCCTTCAATTCTGAAGATGCAGGTGACTATGAAATAATATTATTGGAACCGGAAAAAAAATCCAAAGGAATCATCAGGGTTCTGGACTCCTTAACAGGCGATTTACAAAGAATCCCAATCCCCGAAGACAAAAGTTCTATTTCCTTGATGAACAATGCCGCTCACTTGGCCAGGGGAGAGAACTTACTCTTTCTTGAGAAAAACCTGGCACCCCTTAAAGGGTGGCTTGATTGCCTGAATAATGCATTCCTAAAATATGGAAAAAACAAACTTTTTGGTGCCCAGATATGTGATAACAACGGTAGGATTGCAAATGCCGGCATGGTAGTTGATCATAACAATTCGCCTGTTTCAGCCTACCAGCACCTCAATACAAATTTTTCCGGGGTGTTGAAAGAGAGAAGTTTTCAGATGGTAGATCATTTTGTTGCCATTAAAAAAAATCTATTTTTTAAAACAGGGGGGTTCACCCCGGATGCAGGCAAGTATTTATTTTTGGATATCTGCCTGAAAGCTTGCCAGTCCACAAATGATCCCAACACGATTGTATATCTTCCAAAGCTTAAAATGATATTTTTAGATCACCTAAACCCAAAAAAGAACCCGGATGATTCCATCTATTTTTATGGCAAATGGAACGGTTGTCTGTGGGAATCGGGGAAAAAACTGCACCAGGAAGATGGGATTTCATCCAAAGACATTGCCCATGCTAAAATAACATCTGCAATGGAGGCCATCAGATAGAACAAAACCTGGAAGTAAGGTTTTTTATTTAATTTTTAAAAATCAAGGAAACGGCATTGAGATGACATTATCAATGTCATTTTCCAGGCCATTTTTCTTTGGGACTTCAAAGGTAAGATACTGAACTGCACTATTGGAAATAAGCGATTTAAAAAATTTTAAATCAAACTCGCCACTCCCAAGGTCCAAGTGTTCATCAATTACATTCCCAAAGCACCCATCACTGATGTGAACAATTTTAGGCTCAAGTAAAAAAAACTTTTGTAAGGACTCTTTGTAATCTGTTTTTAGAAAAAGCGCAGCTTTTGAAGCATGGGCAAGGTCTAAACAAAAATCAACACAACATTCATCCATAATTTTTTTAACATCAGAATACCGATAGGCAATTAATTCGTCTTCATCATTAACACCATATTTCGGCATATTTTCAACCACAAATTTCTCGTTATTAATTGATTGTAACAATTCGATAAAATTTTTAACCGACCCAAATTCAGGATGCACAATTATATATTTTGAATCCAATTGGTTTGATAATTCTATTATCTCTGTCAATACTTTTTTATTTCTGTCAAATTGATCACCACCAAAAGAATATCCCTGTAAAGATGTGGGGCCATGTAAAAGCACTTCGATATTTTGTAATTTTTCAATGTCCTTTGTATGTCCGGGGAAATAGAGCAGCTCAATAAAATCAATTTTCCCGCTTTTAACATAAGAAATTGCTTCATCATATAAATTGTGATTGGTGCTCCAGAGTTTGACACCAATCTTCATAGTATTTCTCTTTTTAACATCAGGCCTTCCGCAAATTGTTTCCCCGCTTGCAGCCCTCGATACTGAGATAAAATTTTAACGCCTTTAAGTGATCTTGAATGCGGGTATTCACACATTTCATCTTTATATTGCTCAAGCGCTGATAGCTTTTTTTCAATATATTTTTCAATATCAACGAATGTATTGGGATTAAAGGTCTGGTTATCTGCCAATTGCCATTCAGTTGATGACAAAGTTTCAAATGTATATATTTTCTTTGGATAATCAGAAAAACAGGGCCGGCAAGCTGTGTTAACCGCCTGAAAAACAATTTGGTGATCAACATTAACATCATTCTCATAATGGGTATAAATAACTATGGGTTGTATCTTTTTAAGATATCTTTCAACTACTTTAATGATCTCCAATCGTGCTACTGAATCGAACCTATTATCAGGAAAATTGCAAGAAAAGACTTCTTTAAAGCCAATTATCTTGCTTGCATTTTTTGTTTGCTGCTCTAACTTCTTAATTTTTTCAGCATCTGTATCATCTCTAGCTGCAACGCCTTTTCCAAGAATTAATGCATATACCGCATCTCCTTCCCGGACATGTTTGATTGCAGTACCGCCAATACCTATGATTTCATCGTCGGGATGAGCCACAACTATTAATATGTTCATTTTTTATACCGTATGTTAACTTTTGCAGTAATTTCACCCTTATTTATTTTTGCATCTGAGAGTTCAAATACAATCTTATTTTTCTTTACAAAAGCCTTTGGATATTCCTCGCCATCTAACATTCTGATATGGTCATAAACCTCTTTGATATTTTTTAGATTTTCAATATTACTATCTTCCGGGTTGCGCCTCTCAAATTGAATGACCTTACCCTCCTGCGGCTTAGGTTCAAGCTTATTTTCAAGAATAAACGGAATCATATCTTTAAAAATAATTTTAGAACAGCGCTTTAAAATATCATCACAGGTTCCCTCTAAGCTAAGATTCCTCTTTATATAAATTGGCCCGGCATCAAAATCTTTAACTGGCTTTAATGCTGATATTTTAGTTTCTTTATGACCCCGAACAATCAGGTTTTGAAGAGGGCTTCCGCCTCTGCCATATGGCAGATCCGTCATATGGAAAACCACACAATTGAAATTATTAATAATATCTTCCGGAATAAACCAAGACCAATGTGGGAAGAATATGTAGTCCGGATTAATTTTTAAAATCTTTTCATAGACCAAATCCTCTTTTTTTTTTACAAAAAAATAGTCATGTTTGTCTTTTAAGTTTTGAAAATTTTTAAAATTCCACGATTTTATTGCAGCAATAATTATTTTCATCTTAGCAGTTTTAATAACGCCCTTTTCATTAAAGGATATTGAGTTGGATATAATTTTAAAAAAAGAGCCGGAACATCGTCCCCTTTTTCAATGGATATTTCATATTGATCGACAATATCTCCTGAATCAATTTTAGTAATCATTTTGTGAATGGTAGTACCCGTCCTTATTTCAGAGTTCTCAATAGCCCGTTTTAATGGTTTCAGCCCTTTATATTTTGGCAACAGGGCACGATGCATATTCAACCCTCCAATTTTAGCAAGGGCAACAATTTCAACCGGGACCAGGTACTTATAGCAATTGGCAACTATAAAATCGAATTCCATGGGCCTCAAAATTTTCAAATTATCTTGATTTTTATCAACAACTATTAACGGAAAACTATGCTTTTCGGAAATATCAACAAATTTTTTAAAAAGAGGCCTGGGGGTTTTGAGATCGGATTCATAATAATGGGTAACAATTGCTTTAATTTCAAACGTGTTGTCTTCAATTATACCTTTTAAGGTCCATAATCCAAGTTCCCGAGAAAACAAGCAGACCATTGATGATTTATTCATAGTGTTCATTTTTTAACGGGGTCCCCCGGTTTAAATTCCTGGTCGATATTCTTCCCAATATATCTTCATAATATTTTGGTTCAATCCCATACCCCGGTCTAATTACTCTGATATTTTTTGGGGTTAATTTTTCACCTTTTTTAATATCTTCAACAATAAAAATTGATCTTTTAAAAACAAAATTTTCTTTCTCCCTTTTGCCAGGATCATAACTCACTTTACCCAGCGCTTTCTCTTGATTCCTAATATCTTCAACCAATTTTTTCAATTCTTCTTCTTCAAGGGAAAAAGCGGCATCTGGACCACCATCACTGCGTTTTAGAGTAAAATGTTTCTCAACAATAGAAGCACCAAGCGCAACCGAAGTTATCGGTATTAAGTTCCCCAATGTATGATCAGAAATTCCAATTGTAATACCCAGGCGTTCTTTTAAATCAAGTATTGTTTTAAGATTCATCTGATCATATTCTGCCGGATATGAACTAATGCAATGAAGCACTGCAATTTCAGGTGTTCCATTTTCTTTAAGCGTCTTAATTGCAAACACCAAGTCATCAAACGAGGTAAGTCCTCTTGAAATAAAAACTGGTTTTTTAGTCCTAGCAACTTTTTTTAAAAATGGGATATCACCTGTCTCAAAAGACGCAATTTTATAGAGCTGGTTATCCATTCCTTCTAAAAAATCAATTGCGGTCCCATCAAAAGGTGTGGAGAATAATATCAATCCTTTACTTTCTGCATATTCTTTTAATTTAGGTTGCCATTCCCAGGGAGTAAAGGCAGATTTATATAAATCATAAAGACTTTTTCCTGCCCAAGCATCATTCACCTTTACTTTAAAATACTCATTGTCACAATTAATGGTCATTGTGTCAGGAGTATATGTTTGGAGTTTAACAGCATCAACTTTTGCTTTGCCTGCAGCATCTATCAATTTTTTCGCACGGCCAAAATCCATATTATGGTTTCCAGACATTTCCGCAATAATAAAAACTGGTTTTCCTTCACCAATCTCTCGTTTTCCAAATTTTGTATTTATAGTTATCATATCAGTAGGCCATGGATACTCCGAATGGCATTTAAGCTTATTCCTTAGCTAAGAATAAAGGGGCCAGAAGTTGCACATTTTCATAGTCTTCGGTGGTATCCAGATCAATTGCCCTGACCCAGGGTATTTCATACCCCCTTAACTTGTCCGTATAAAAGGTTTTATTGGTTAAAAAGGTGACGGTATCGGCCCAGTAAAATGTGCCATTACTTGCCACAAGTTTGGGGTGAAGCTGGGACGGCATGTTATAATCCGGCCATTTTGGCCTTAGACAGCCATTATCACAGGTTTCCAGGGCCTGAACCGGTTGAAGATTGAATTTAGAAACACCCATTACACTATCTGTACCAAAAAATTGTTCCATGAGCAAAAAAGATTCCTGCAAATCCTTGGGGGTGATAAAAAGAGCAGTGGCATAGATGCAGCAAAAATGTGCCGGGTGTATCCCTTTATTCCCTAACCTTTCAAGCACATCCTGGCAGACCTGGACAACACTTGCCCTGTCCCCGGCCAATTGGCGGGGCCTTGCCATGACCGAGGCCCCGCATTCTTCAGCAACCTCTTTGATCTGGTCATCTTCTGTGGAAACGATCACCTGGTCAAAAAGCCCGGCTTTCAATGCTGCCTGAATTGGATAAAAAAGAGCCGGCTTTCCCAAAACAGGAATAATATTTTTACGTGGCAGCCTTTTAGATCCCCCCCGGGCAGGTATGATAGCAACCCTTGTCATTATTGCACCAGATCTTTAAAATCAAGCCTATGACCGGCGGTTAAATCACGGGCAAGCCTCATCCCGGCCAGGGATTCAAAACGTTTGGGGGAAATCCCGAACCCAGGTCTTCTGAACTCAACATGGTCCAGACTTATCCTGTCACCCTTTTTTACTCCTTGTTTTATAAATGTACTTCTCCGGACATTCCGCCTTTTTTGTTTTTCTTCTGGATCCAAGATA
>DAOWDR010000027.1 GCA_030638935.1 Desulfobacteraceae bacterium
GAAATGGAAACAACAGGCCGGATGGCGATTATTCCGACGACCCTGAAGACCGGCTTGAATGGGATAAAAACGGGGATGCAATACCAGACACCTATTTTGAAGCCTCGGACGGATACCAGCTTGAAAAGGCTCTTGGGAGCGCCATTACCGACATTCTCAGGCGGGCTGCCTCGGGAACTTCTGTCTCTATTATTTCATCTGCCACAGAAGGCGAGGGAAATATCATCCAGGCCTACTTCAGGCCCAGCATTCCATCTACTTTAAGTACCGAAGACATCAAATGGGTCGGATCAATTCAGTCCCTATGGATTGACCCCTATGGAAACATGAGAGAGGACACACCTGCATTCGGATCCTCCACCGGCGATAAAGCCCTTGATGTTACCCATGATAAAATCATTAGTTTTGTCGATGTGGCAGGAGAAACCAAGATTGAAAAATATCTTGTTTCTGCTGCTACCCCTTACCCGGATTTGAGTGTTGCCATTGCCGATGAAACCGTTGCCCTTTCAGATATGAACTCCTTTACACCCTTGTGGGAGGCCGGTGAAAAGCTCGGTAAAAGAGATGCTTCCGACAGAAAAATATTTACCTATATTGATAAAGATGAGAATAATCTTGTCCCATTCGGTGAGGATCCTTTTGACAATTCCGGTGAAGTTATTGAATTCACCACCGCCAACACTGACATCAAACCCTATCTTGGTGTTAAAAGTGATGCTGGGTGGAGCAACCTCGGCGCCAGTCACGATGACAGGTTTAATAATATTGTCAATTTTATCCGGGGAGAAAATTCCGGTTTTACCGGGACTACACTGATTCGGGACAGAAGCATTCCCACAAATCCGGCGGATGCAATAAACACCCTTGTTGACTGGAAACTTGGTGATATTGTGCACTCAACCCCCACGATTATTGCCAAACCATTTGAAAATTATGATTTATTATACAAAGATGAATCCTATTTTCAATATTACAATGCATTTAAAAACAGGGAAACCGTTGTTTATGCAGGCGCAAACGATGGAATGATTCATGCGTTTACTTCCTGGAAGTATGACACCAGCACCCAGTCATATTCCCAACCCAGCGGAACAACTGAAGATATTGGCGACGAGTTGTGGGCATATATCCCCCAGGCCCTTTTACCCCATTTAAAATGGCTGCCTGGCGAGGATTACACCCATGTTTATTACTGTGATTTAAGAATCAAGGTTTTTGAAGCCAAAATACTCCCGGATGAGACCCATTATTCGGATCCTGGTACGGAAAAAAACTGGGGAACCTTTCTGCTTGTCGGACTGAATTACGGCGGCAAGCACATCTGGGCTGAAGAGGATTTTGACAATAATCCTGCAACTGCCGACGAGGTCAGGCATTTTTACCCATCTTACATCTGCCTTGATGTTACCGACCCTCGAAATCCCAGATTGATGTGGGAAAGAAGCTACAGTATTCCGGCCAGTCCGGCCCAGACATCGGAAAATGTAACTGACCTTGGATTGACAACCTCCTTTCCCGCTATTTTTAAAGTTGAGGACAACTGGTTTGCAACTTTTGGATCAGGCCCCCATAATTTTGAAGGTTTCAGCAGCAGTGAAGGTCATGTTTTTGTAGTGGATCTTGCCACGGGCCTGCCCCATCAGAAAGACGGAACTTCAGCTTCAACAACTTTTGAGCCAAACCAAAATGGAACCAGTGACTGGCTTTTTGTAACCGATGAAGATGATGCATTCATTGCAAATCCAGTATCCCTTGATAAAAGTATGAATTACAATGTCGATGCGGTCTATATCCCTGAAACATACAATAACGGTAATGCAGTCGTTACTGACTGGGAAGGGGCAATTTATAAAATAAGAATCCCATTTAAATTAAAAGTTACAGCCCCAGTCGGAATTAATGTCATTGATAATTATGGAGATACAACTTATGGAGATTATGTTGCTGATCCCAACGATGCGGCAAATCCCTGGGAGATGACAAAACTATTTGAATCACCAGGCCCCATTACCTCAGCTCCTTCATTGAGTATAGATGGAGCAGACAATGCCTGGATATTCTTTGGCACAGGCCGATATGAATCAGAAGACGACGAGTTGGACACAGATCAACAATATATTTATGGAATTAAAGACCCATTTTTCAACTCAAAATATCTATCATATCCATTTGATGCAGCAACAGACTATTATCGAAACACTGCTTTGAATAAAATTTTAACTACTGCTAATCTCCATAATACAGATACGTACACAATACTTAACTCAGGTGAAATGTCTGAAAACGGAACAACAATATCTGTTAACTCCTTTGAGTACCTGACGGCTTTGATAAATAATTATGACGGATGGGAGCGGGAACAGATCGTTACAGGTGAGCGTATAATTGAAAAAACCTCTATCATAGGTGGC
>DAOWDR010000630.1 GCA_030638935.1 Desulfobacteraceae bacterium
ATGGTATGGTGCAAATCCACCTCAATTTCCCCTTTGGCAAGAATCTTAAGATCAAAAAAGCCATGAACGGTAAATGCAGTAAGCATATGATCAAAAAACGGAATCCCAGTGGAAATATCGGCTTTTCCAGCACCGTCCAAATTCAGATGAATTTCTACTTGAGTTTCTTTTGTCTTTCTGGAAACATCTATTTTTCGATTCATAAAACCATCCTTGAAACGCATTCTTGAATTAGGAACAACTGAATTCCATATCCACCATATCTCGTTCTAAAAAAACATCCGAACGAATCTTTTCAAAATACAATAGAATTATTTATATGTCAATTTGATTATAAAATTACTCTTCCATGTAGTTTTAAAATAGTTTTAAACTTTTGAAATCACAATTTTTACAGACCAATGGTTGCAAATCCTTCTTAAAATCCTTATACTTAAGTGTAAAAAAATTATATTTGAATTTTCAGGATGATTCGCAATGGAAATAAATATCACTTCCTATAATAAATATTCATTCGACAATGAATATTTAGGTGGCAATTCAGCCGGCAGATCCATAATTTCGCCCCAAAGCAGTGGAGATACAGGACAAGCACATGCAGGTGCCGGTTCAAAAGAACCCCTAGGCCCCCGATCCGATCCCCATGCCACTACCGCCACAGACCCAACCGGGACAGAGACTTCCAATTCCCAACCGGAACAAAAACAGCGAACCAGTGACAGCCAGCTAACCCAGGCAGAGCTCCAGCTTTTAACAGAACTCAAACAGGTGGATACAGAGGTCCGGAATCATGAGATGGCACATGTAGCTGCCGGGGGTGGCCTTATCACCTCGGGGGCCAGCTTTACATATAAAAAGGGCCCTGATGGACAAAATTATGCAGTTGCAGGAGAAGTCAGCATTGATACCTCGACCATACCCGGTGACCCCCAAGCCACTCTGCAAAAGATGAAACAGGTTAAGCGTGCAGCCCTGGCACCTTCAAGCCCGTCGTCCCAGGATTTAAAGGTTGCCTCCAATGCAACTGCCATGGCAGTAAAGGCCGGCTCAGAACTCATCATGCTTATGGCTAAAGAACAGGCAACCAAAAACGAAACCCAGGTTTTTGGGGGTATGAAACAGGCATCTGACTCATATATAAAAGTGAACAATCTGCCCGAAGATGACAACAGCACATTCAAACTGGCTGTCTGACCCTCTTTTTAATTTCAACTGCTTCATTTGATCAATTTTACCATCTCCTTAAATGCATCCCCACGGGCTTCCTGCATCAACTCAAATAAAATCATTTCCACGCTGGTAATCTGCCCGCCGGACTGGACCAGTCTCTGAAGTCCTATCTCTTTATTTTCCTTTGTCCTGGAGGAGACACAATCAGCAGCCACCTGGACCTGATACCCTTTATTTAACAGCTCATATCCGGTCTGATAAACACAGATATGGGTTTCAATACCCGTCAGCAATACTTGATTTCGTCCCAGAGCCTTGAATTTTTTTATAAATTCAGGTTCTTTCCAACAAGAAAATGAAAATTTTTCTATGGGTGCCCCTTCCATAAGACAAGATATTTGCCCGATGGTCGGCCCAAGCTTGGAAGGGATCTGCTCCATCCAGAGAATGGGGATATTCAGTATTTTCATACCTTTTATCATTAGTTCAAGGGAAGCGAATAATTTATTTTTTTCGTACATCATCTGGGCCAGTTGCCCCTGGACATCCACAAGAAGCATCACCGAATTATCAATGGTAAACACGACACACCTCCTTTATGATTGTGTATTAACTGTTCTACTTTAACAATGATAGTATCCGACCCCATACCCGTGGTTCAAAAAGGAACCGTCTGTAACTCTTTTTATAAGTATCAGCTCAAACATAAAAGACAAGTATTTTTATCCCTGCCTGGATACAATTGTCATCCATAACAATTTTTGTTAAACTTGTTGACAATTAATGCATATTATTTACAATAAAACTGTGCGACTATATTGAAGTAAAAGTTGTATTGCCCTGGGCAACAAGGAGTTACAAACTGACAAGGTATTGCGCACACTTCTTGCTTAAAATGTGTTTAACATAAATAACCATTTTTGGGGAGCAGTCGGATGACTTTATCCATACAAAACAATGTGTCTGCATTACAGGCTTTTTCAAAACAGATTTCTGTCAGTGCCAATAATGTAGCCAATTCCCTTTCAGATGATTTCAAATCAAGCAGAGCTATAAACAATCAGGGATCAAACAATCAAGTAACCACCACCATTACCAAAAGCACAACCTCCGGCCCCCTTGTCGAAGATCCGATAAAAAATGACGGTTCTCTTAAGGAATTATCAAACACAGATATTGCAGAAGAGCTTGTACAACAAATATCATCCCAACACGGATTTGATGCAAATGCCAAAACCATAAAAACATATGATGAAACCATCGGCTCATTACTTGACGAGATGGGATAGTCTGACATGAATCGGTTTATTCATATTATTCTTATCTCTATTTTTGGATTTTTCCTTGCTGGCTGCGCTGCACTTCAGACTGATTATGAAACTCCGACTGTCAGCATCACCTCTTTTAAGGCAATCCCAGGAGAGGGGGTGATCCCGCAATTTGAGATCGGGCTACACATTATCAATCCAAACCGATCTGCCCTTGATTTAAAAGGTATTGCCTATACCATCAATCTTGATGGCCATAATCTTTTAACCGGAGTTTCCAACAAACTACCCAAGATTGAGGCCTATGGGGAAGGGGATGTTTTGTTAAAGGCGTCGGTTGATTTTTTTAACAGCATTGGATTCTTCGCAGATCTTGCCAAAAATCAGAAACGGGAGACATTTGCATACAGTCTGGATGCAAAACTTGATGTGGGAACCCTGCATCAGATTATCCGGGTAAGCAAAAAAGGTAAAATATCTTTGTTTCACTCCACCCAGAACCAATAGATGAGAAAACCCAAACCCCGGATCATATTATTCCTTTTCTTTTTTTTTCTTCTGGGGTGTGCCCACCAGCAGGTGCAGGTGAAGAGAACTAATCTTCCTATCCAACAAAAAAACAAGACCCAGCTTATCCAAGAGTTGCCCAAAAACCTAACTAATAAAAGACAAATAATTGTAATTCAGGCAATTGAAAATTTAGGCAAACCATATAAATGGGGCGGACAATCTCCCGGCCAAGGGTTTGATTGCAGTGGCCTTGTTTTTTACACCCACGGGAAAGCAGGCCTCTGGGTCCCAAGAACTTCCAAGGACCAGTATCGAAATGGGCGCCCCCTATCAAAACCAGCACTTGAGCCCGGGGATCTTGTCTTTTTTAACATCCCGGAAAAAAAAACAGGTTTACATGTGGGAATTTTTATTGGCAAAGGGCAATTCATCCATGCCCCTGGCAGCGGCCGTCAAGTAGGACTCGCCAGTCTTAACAATTTCTATTTTAACCAAAATTTTAAAGGTGGGCGATCTTATTTATAGATGCGTGCCACAGATTTGACTGGCGGACTGATTTAAACCCTGTTAAATTGAGTTCTTCAGAAAGGCCACCTATAAAGTCTATTTTAAAAATATGGAGGAAGAATGAACTTTAAAAAAATGATTGAATCCACACTTAATCAATCGCTTAAAAATCTTATACCATTGATAATCATGACACTTGTTTTTATTGGTGTCTCTGCCATCTCTTTAGGGATATTAGCCCCTGTCATGCTTGCAGGATATACCAAATCTATTTTAGATATGATCCGAACAGAAAAAGACCCCAGCCCCAAGGATGTGTTTTCACAGATGCATCTTTTCTTGCCGTTATTGCTGTTTACCCTGTTATTGTTTAGTGTCATTGCCATTGGATTCCTTCTTTTTTTTCTGCCAGGGCTGATAATTATTATAGCCGCAACATTTTTTTTAATATACATGGTTCCGCTGATGGTAGATAAGAATCTTGGATTGATGGATTCAGCCAAAGAAAGTATCTCTCTTGTGCGTCAAACAAATTTTTTAGATCATCTTATTGTTGTTGTTATATACTCGGTTATTCAATCTCTTGGTGGATCTACCCTGCTTGGAACAATCATTTCAATTCCAATATCGACAATTTTTCTTATGCTTGCCTATGAGCAGGTTGTAAATTCATAAAACCCCAAAAGGAAAATAGGGGATGAAATTCATATTAAACAGCCAGCTTGTTTTAAAAAATTTTGCAATTGAAACCGGACAAATCATTAAACAAAAACTTACCCTGGATAATCCAAAATTCTCAGAAGCACAAAGGATGGGTAGGTATACCCGGGGTATTGAACCCAGGTTATATTTTTATGAGGAATCCGAAGACAAATTGGTCTGTCCCAGGGGTGCAGCAACACAAATCTATAAGATCTGCCATAATCAGGCTGAAAGTATCGAATTCATTGACGCCAGACTTACTCTTGAACCTGTTGATTTCACTTTCGATGGAGAGCTTACGCCATTACAGTTGCCGGCAGTAAAAAGCTGCTTAAAAAAAGATTTCGGTCTTCTGGAGAGTCCGACTGGAAGCGGCAAAACCACAATGGCATTGTATATGATCGCCGAGAGAAAGCAGCCTAGTCTGATTGTAGTACACACCAAGGAATTGCTGAACCAATGGATGGAACGGATTGAACAGTTTTTGAATATCCCAAAGTCTGAAATAGGAGTTATCGGCTCGGGCAAATTCAGAATAGGTGAGAAAATTACGGTTGCAATGATTCAAACCCTATATAAAAAAGCCTGTGAAGTGGCCAATCACATTGGCCACGTTGTTGTTGATGAATGCCATAGATGCCCTTCAAGAACTTTCACAGAAGCTTTGACAACATTTGATGCAAAGTTCATGACCGGGTTGACTGCCACTATTTGGAGAAGAGACAAGCTTTCTAAGGTGATCTTTTGGCATATCGGTGATGTGACAGGCCGGATTGACAAAACAAACTTGCTTTCCAACGGAAATCTTTGTGATGCAGAAGTCCGATGGGTAGAAACCAGCTTTAACACCCTGACAGATACCAGTGAATATTATTCACAGGTTTTGTCTGAGTTGACAGAGGATTACCCAAGGAACAGGCTTGTCTGTGATACCGTGAAAAAACATGACCGATCTGGAATCAGATTGATTTTGTCAGACAGAAAGGAACACTGCCAAACCCTTCACAATACCATGTTAAAAGAAAACGGTATTAAATCGGAAATCCTCACCGGAGCCACCTCCAAAAAAGAACGTGAAAGAATTATCCAGGATTTGCAGCATGGAAGATGCAAATATCTTATTGCCACCGGCCAGCTAATAGGAGAAGGTTTTGATTTACCGGAAATTTCTACAATGTTTCTGACAACCCCTGTTAAATTTTCGGGCAGGCTTATTCAATATATTGGGCGTGCATTGAGGCCGGCACCTGGGAAGGACAAAGCAGTTATTTTTGATTTCGTGGATATTTTAAATCCTGTTTTCGAGGCTTCTGCAAGATCTCGGGCAGATACATATGTGCAACAAAATATAAAAATTAATTAGTCTATCCAAAGAAAAAAGGCCTTGCAAAGAAAATCAAAAATCTCTGCAAAGCCTTTATCTATATGGTACCGAAGAGAAGACTTGA
>DAOWDR010000519.1 GCA_030638935.1 Desulfobacteraceae bacterium
ACGGGAATACGTTTAATCATCTTATGGTTTTTCATACCATGACAGGTATCTTTTTATCAAGCATTTAACCGGAAAGAGAAGTTAAAAAGTGAAGTAGATAACCGAACCATAAAATCAAGCTATAAAATCAAGCTATAAAATCAAGCTATAAAACCAAACTATAAAACCAAACTATAAAATCGAATAGATCATTTCCTGGCGATACCCGGTCACCACCCGGATGTATCCGGCTAACATCCGGTCTGTCTTTTTGTCACCGGTATCCACTAAAAACGGCTCTCCCCCGAGGCTGCCGATTTTTTCAAGGGTGGCACCCACCCCTATATTTTTTTTCCCGGCCCCCTGGATAATCTTCGGACTGAACTGGTGGTTCCCCCGGCCAAACAGGTAACCCTGACCGCCAATGGGGGTGATGAGAATCTTAAAAGGACGGTCTTTAATAATCTCCAAAATCTGTTTTTCCGTGGCATCCTTTTTGACAAGCTGCCGATTTTGGACCACATCCACCCCTAAAAGGCTGTGGTCAAGGTTCAGGTTTGACAGAACAGGCCCCATGGTGGACCCGGGCCCCACCAGATAAAAGACATCCTCCTCCATGGCATCAATCATGGCAAGGGAAATGAGATTCTGGGAAGCTCTCTGGCTTAAGGGGGTGCCTGCCTTGCGATTCTGCATGCCCCCCCCTTCCGGCACCTGAAGATACCCGTAAAGCCGTGTGCTGACCCTGCCTTTCCGATATGCATCCTCATCTATATCCAGCACCTCCTGTTCACAGGTCCGGCATTTTTTTTTGCCCAGAAACAATTGGGCCAACCAGCCGGCTGTTTCCGGGGTGGTGGCAAAAACAGGGGAATGGATTTTGACACCGGCGGGGACCCCGATCACAGGGAGGCTTTCCCCCAGGGCTGTACAAATGTCCCGGGCCGTACCGTCCCCGCCCACAAAAAGGATAAGATCCGCCCCAAGGGCCTGGATCTTTTTGGCTGCTGCAATGGTATCTGCCCCGGATGTTTTTTTTGCCAGGGGCAGGGCCACCACCTGGGGAAAAAATCCAGCTTCCCGGGCAATGGTTTCCCCCATTGATCCCGGCGGAGTCAGGATCTGCACCCCCTCTTTTTTCTGCCTGGCTTTTCCCTGTCTGGCTTTTCCCGGCCTGTTCTTACCCCATCTGTTTTCTTTAAAACCGGCCAGGGCACGGGCTGCCTTTTGAGGGGCCAGGGGATGGGCACCCAGGGCAATGGCTTCTTCTGCCATGCCATCGGTGCCCTTGAGCCCTACCCGGCCACCCAGTCCTGCTATGGGGTTGATGATAAATCCCAGTTTCAAAAAATCACCCTCTATTAACGGCTGTTTTTTTCAGATAGCTGCGCCAGGTAATGGCCCATTGATCAGGATCATCCGACGGTGATCCATCCACCTGGTGGCAGACAGAACTATGGGGTGCGGTTCGAATAATTTCAGGAGTATCGTAGGCTTCCTGGAATACATGCTTTAAGGTGTTGATATACTCATCCAGATCATCCCTGGAGGGAGTCTCCGTGGGTTCCAGGGTCATGGGCTCGGAAATATGATAGGGATGGTGGCTGGTCCAATAATGAAGCCCAAAATCCATCATCCTTCGCTGGATATCCCCGGAGGTGATCCCGGTATCCTTTGTCAGTTTTTCAATGGTGTACCGAACCTGTTCAATCCTCTGTTTACCTTTGATATAGGGGGCGTCCACACAGGGAATTTCCATAAGTTTTTTATAAAGATAATTATTGTTGAGCACCGCCACCTTGGCTACTTCATAAAGCCCTTCTGCCCCGAGACTCATGATCCAGGCATAGGCTTTGAGGACCACCGGGGCCACCCCGTAAAAGGAACGGATCTTGCCCACGGAACGGGGCTCCTTGAGAAAAGAGGTATCAAACCCAAATGTATTGCCCTGTTTTTCACCGACTTTTTTAACGATTAAAGGCCCTGGAAGATAGGGTTCCAATTGTCTAATCACACCGGTGACTCCACAGGCAGGACCACCGCAGCCATGGGGGGCGGAAAAGGTTTTGTGCAAATTAAAAAAACACATGTCAAAACCGGCTTCTTTGGCCCGGGTAACCCCGAGAAGTCCATTGGCATTGGCCTGGTCATAACCGCAGAGTCCTCCGTTATCATGGATAAGTTTTGTAAATTCCCCTACCCTGGGGTTGTAGACCCCGGTATCTTCCGGGTTGGCCACAAAAAACCCGGCCGTTCTTTTGCCCACAGCCATCTTAAAGGCCTCAAAATCAGGATAACCGTCCCTGTCCGGCGGGATATGAATTATCTTATACCCTTTGACAGCCGGGGCAGCCGAATCAGATGGGTGGGAATAAAGTGTGGTAATAATTTCGTCCCTGACATCTTCCTCTTTCCTGTCTTCAAAATATTTATACACCATGGATGCCATGGCAAAAATTCCCTGGCTTCCGCCCCCGGGCTGGAAGGTAAACCGGTCCAACCCTGAAATTTCCTTTAAGATTTCTTCGGTCCTGTGAAATATCTCCAAAATACCCTGGACGGTCTGGGTGGCCTGGAGGGGATGCAGTTCGGTCATTTGGGGCAGACGGGACAAAACATCATTAATTTTTGGACTATACTTCACTGTACAGGTGCCCTGGCCGATCTCGATATTCACATCCGCCCCCAGGGTTTCCTGGGACAGGCGCATATAATGACGCAACACCCGGGCCTGGGAAATTTCAGGAAGGGCCGGGGGCACAGTGCGCCACATATTGATCGGCAGAGCAGAAATCCCGTCTCCCACAAGGTCCCGGATGCCGGATTCGGCTTTGGGGACCTGGGTACCCCTCTCACCTTTGTTGCTTAAT
>DAOWDR010000112.1 GCA_030638935.1 Desulfobacteraceae bacterium
AAAATCGGAAGTGTGAGGTATTGCTCAAAAACAAGTTGAAAATAATTGTTGATTTCGTCTTGGTGCTCTATTAACAGGGTTTCGATTTTACAACTATTTCAAAATTAAGAATCCTCTTGATTGGAGATCAAAATTGCAGTGATGTTTTGGGTTGATTTACCGGGGCCGCAGGCAGGTGATGGGGTAAGGGTTAAACCGGTTTTAAATGCTGTGGTCCGCATGGAGGCGGAGGAGCAGCATTTACCTCGGACCAGGACATGGATGTCCTGGGAGAATGAGGTGATGCCCTTACCCCGTCGCCTGCCGGAACTTGGCGAGATGAGAACCCAGGCAACCACTTAAAAGTGATAGTCTGCAGTCTATTGATTTTATTTATTTTTCTTAAAGGCCAGGCGTTCGCTGATTTTTGCCGCTTTCCCGGAATCAACAAAGGCTAAAATCTGGGCAGCGGACGCTTCCCTCATTCGCGAGAAAATCTCCTGGGCCACGTCCAGGGTCATTTTATCAACAATCAGGGCGGCATTTTTGGGTTTCATGCCTGCATACATTTTTACCAATCTTCCAATTTTGGCTTCGTATGCTGCTTCTTTTTCCACCTCTTTCCGGGTTTTCTTTTCTTCAAGCAGGGCCATATCCTCTTTTATCTGTTTTTTTAATGTTTCCAGGGCAGCCAGCTTTTCATCAATCTGTTCTTCGTATCTTTCCAGTTCTTTTTTTTCCTGATCAATCTGTTTTTGGTTCTTCTCAATCAGAACTTTCTTATCTTCAAGCCCCCTTAAAACCACCTTGGCAGGATCCGGACATTCAGGACATTCAGGACAGGGCACTTCACCTTCTGACTCGGCCGTTGCCGGGTCCGCTCCGTCTTTTTCTTCCTTGTCTTCGGCAAAGGCATTGTTTGTAACCGCCTTAAAAACAAAACCATTTTTGTACCCCAAACCGGACAGGCCCGAAAATAAAAGATAAAAAACAAGAACTAAGATTATTTTTTTATTTATTGTCATTGGAAATTTCCCTTGCTTTTTTTAAAGATGAAATTTCATCCAGTTCTTTTTGTTCTGCCACAAGCAATTCTTTATTATATTCCTTTGCTCGGGTTTCTCGTAACCGTTCCATGGCCTTTTTGTCAATGCTTCTTTTTTTAAGTTGGAGGCGTTTTTTTTCAAGAATCTTACCCAATTGAACCTTGTGCTGTTTTTCCTGGTTAATCATGAGCCCCACAGCTCCCAGATAGGAATGGTGCTGCTTGAATTCCCGGGCCCCCACCCCTTTCTCCACAATTTTTTCCAGTTGCAGAGCCGATTGACCATGGGTAGCTTGAAGTGAGTCAATCTGTTTTTCACAGGCCGTCACCTCCATGACCGTCTTGGCCATATCCTGCTGGGCCATCCGCTCAAGATGTTTTCTAAAATTCAACAAGGCTTGCAATTTAAACTCAAAACGTTTCATTGCGGTCTATTATTTCTTTACCTCCAATGCCTTTTTTAATCCTTTTACACTGGCTTTATGATCTTTTTTTATATCCATATTCTGGCGCAAAAATTGATTGATTCTCGGCATCAGCTTTTTGGCCAGGTCAATCTGGGGGTCAGATCCATCCACATATGCACCAATGGTGATCATATCTTCTGCTTTTTTATAGGATGCCATTATATTAACTGCTTTCTCCCTCAGGGCAATATGGTCAGGTTCGCTTACATCCCGCATTACCCTTGAGACACTTGCCATGACATCAATGGCCGGATAATGCCCTTGATTGGCCAGATCCCGGGACAACACAATGTGGCCGTCCACTATGGAACGAACCGTATCCCCCACAGGGTCATTCAAATCATCACCCTCCACAAGGACCGTGTATATCCCTGTAATGGATCCCCCGCTTTCCAGGTTACCGGCCCGTTCAAGCAGCACCGGGATCTGAACAAAAAAGGAAGGGGTATACCCCCTGGTGGTTGGCGGTTCACCCGCAGCCAGGCCAACATCCCTTGATGACATGTCAAACCTGGTTATGGAGTCCACCATGAGCAGGACATTTTTTCCCTGATCCCTAAAGTATTCGGCAATGGTGGTGGCCAGATAGGCTCCCCGAATACGGGTCAACGGCGGCATATCAGAAGTGGCAGCAACAACAACCGCCCGTCTTAAGCCTTCTTCCTGCAAGGTATCATTGACAAAATCCTTTACCTCCCGCCCCCGTTCTCCCACAAGCCCTATGACCACCACGTCGGCACTGGTATGCTTGGTCATCATGCCTAAAAGAACACTCTTGCCCACACCGGAACCGGCCATGATGGCCACCCGTTGTCCCTTTCCCAGGGTAATCATGCTATTGATGGCCCCTACACCTACATCCAGGGGTTCTTTAATGGGTTTTCGCTCCATGGGACCGACCGGTTTACCATAGAGATAATATTGGTCTGTGGCCTCAATTTTACCTTTACCGTCAATGGGATTTCCCATTCCGTCGATGACCCGGCCCAACAATTGGTCCGACACCCCCACCATGGGTGAAGCTGCAACCGGAATAATCCGGCTGCCAAGACTGATTCCCCGGATATCTCCATAGGGCATAAGTAACGCTTTTTCCTGTTTAAACCCAACTACCTCAGCCTTGATTTTCTCACCCCGGTTGTTGATGATGCTACAAATACCGCCTATTCCCAACCCCAGACTGTCCCCTTCTGCAATGAGGCCCACTACCTGGGTAATCCTACCTTCTGGCTGAACGGTTTTCGCCCCGTCCACCGCCCTAAAATACTTTTCAAAGTTAATTTTATTTAGGGAATCGCCCTTCATGACAGGCCTGCGTTTTTAATGGCAGCGTTTTTAATAGCGTCATGGACGGCAGAAAGCTTTGATTCAGGATCAGTTGAAATGGAAGCTGTTGCAGTTTCTATCTTGCATCCTCCCCTGTTTATCAGAGGATCAGACTTTACAGCCACACGTTTCAAAGATCCAACTGCCTCAAAGAATTCATCCTTGATCATTTCAATATATTCGTAATCTTCCGACGAGACATTTAAAACTATTTCTTCCGGAGCAACAAGGCTTTTCAAGGCATCTAAAATGGTATGCCTTACAATTTCATCATCCACATCCAAACTGGCCATAACAGCTTTTTGTGAAATTTTAAAAATCAATGACAAAATCTGGGTTTCATATTTCTCAACCAAATCTTCCAGCATATGGTCTGCGGTATTAAGGGTATCCTTCAGGGGATCAAGAATTTGAGCTGCTTCTTTTTGGATTTGGGCTTCTGCTTTTTTTCGACCCTCCTGAAACCCCTTATCAAATCCGTCTGCCTCTCCCTTTACAAACCCTTCTTTTTCTCCTTTTTCAAATCCCTCCGGCTCTCCTTTTTGATAGCCTTCTTCATATCCTTTGACCTTCCCTTTTTCTTCCCCGGCAACCATGCCCTGTTGAAATCCCTTTGCATGGCCTTGCTCAAATGCCTGCTCTTCCATGGAATTTTCAGGTTCTGCTTCTTGTACGGCCCCCTCCTGATCCGTAATTTCCGGGAAGCCATCCTCCCCTGGAGCCTTAAGCCGGTCCTTACCTGTTCCCTTGATCAGGGGCTCAAAGGGTTCTGCCTTGACCTCCTTATCAAAGGAGTACAATGCCTCAAAAAAGATGGGTCCATCTTCTTTGAGTTCAGAGGGACCAAACAACATTTTGAATCGCTCCAAATCCGGTTTGACTTCATCCGATTTATTGGAAAGCTCATCATCAAAGGAGTCAAGGGTGGCTATATCAATGGGTTTGAACTCATTTTTTTCAATATCAGACAAGGACATCATCCTTTCCTTTACCAAGGGTTATGGTTCCATCAGCCTCCAGTTCTTTGGCTGCCCTGATCACTGCCTGCTGTGCCTCTTCAACCTCTGTCAGACGAACCGGCCCCATGGCCTCAAGGTCATCCTTAAGCATTTCACCTGCTCTCTGGGACAGGTTGGAGAATATTTTTTCTTTCATCTCTTCCGTGGCTGTCTTCAGTGCATATGTAAGTTGCTGACCTTCCACTTTCTTAAGAATTTCCCTCATGGCCGTATCATCAATATTGGTGAGATCCTCAAAAACAAACATCAGGTTCCGGATATCATTGGCCATTTCCGCATCATCTTCCTCAACAAATTCCATGACAGCATCTTCGGTTGATTTATCAACACCGTTAATAATATCCACAAGCACCTCCAGGCCACCGGCCTTTCCGCCAGGACCAACCGCACCGCTGAGTTCCATTTTCAAGGCCTTGTCCACATCCCTTACCACATCTTCGGAAATCTGGCCTAACTTTGCAATTCTCAAGGCAATATCCCCTTTTTGCTCATCGGGAAGGCTCATCAAAATTTCCGAGGATATTTCAGAAGGCATATGGGCCAATATCATGGCAATGGTCTGGGGGTGTTCACCTTCCACATATCCGGCAAGGGTTCCAACATTGACATTCCGGCTCCAGATAAAAGGTTTGTCCTGTTTCTTTTTTTCAAGATCTTCCAGAATGGCCCGGGCATTTTCTCCCGTCAATGTTTTTGAAACAACATTTTTGATAAAGGAATCCTTTTCAACGATTATCTTTGATTCACCCTCAAATTTTTCAACAAATTCCTCGGAAACAGCCCTGAGCATTTCCGGGGTAATATGGTCGACCTTTGACATTTCAAAGGCAATCTCGGCGATTTCCTGTTCGTTCATTTTTTCGAACACTTTGGTGGCATAGTCTTCGCCCATTGCCATCAGAAAAACGGCTGCTTTTTGACACCCTGTCATATTTTCCGGATCCAGTATATCTACCATATTTTACGACTCCTCTGTTTCGCTGACCCAGCCTTTGATAATATTGACTGTCTTGAAAAGATCTTTGTTGGCATAATACTTGGCTTTTTCATTGACCGACATATTGCTCAGGTAGGTTGCCCGTTCACTTGCCGTCATTTTCTTTAAGAATTCTTCTTTCTGCTCTTCGGTCATCAGTTCAAGAAATTCTTTCTGCTGATTACCATCCATCTCAATAAACTGGGGCTCTTTTTCCTCTTCCCCAAGAAGTGCCAGCTCCTCGGGACCGGGCAATGCTTCCTTTTCCACTGTCACCCTGATATCTTTGACAGTTTTTATAATCGGACGGATAACGAAGAGAAACAGAACCATGACCAGCAGGAGGTTAGCAATGAGCCGACCATATTCGTTCTGAACCATCCGCCATCCTGTCAGGGCCGGCTCCGCCAGATCCATGTCGCCAATGGATGCAAATGGAAAACACTCCATGGAAACCTGGTCGCTTCGCTCTTCATTATAGCCCATTGCCTTGACAACGATATCTTCAAATTGTTTCATCTCCTCGGCAGACCGCGACAAATATACCCGTTTCCGGTTTCCGGTTTCATCCACCTTAAACTCATATTTCCCGTCAATCACTGCTGCCACGGAAAGCCGATTCAAGACTGCCATAGGTTTCCGGGTTTCTCTGATCCTCTTGCTTACCTCGTAATTTACGGTATCATCACTTTTGTTGACCGTCTCATTGTTTTTATCACCCAAATTATTTTCATCAACAATGGGATTTACACTGGAAGGAATCCCAACCTCTTCTGTCAGCTGGGTAACCTTTTCAGCCTTGTTCTTACGACTCCGGATGAACTCTCCGCCTCTTTCAAAGGGGTCATAAATCTCTTCGTTCATATTGTTTTTTGAAAAATCCATTTCCGATGTCACCCGTACAATGGCCTTATCTTGGCCCACGATCCGTTCCAACATGGTTTGGATTCTTTTGGTCAGATTCTCCTCAAACCTCACCTTATACTGATATTGGGCATCAGCAAGAGTTTCAGCATCCAGGCGGGCCTGTTCTGCTTCGGATTTTCCTTCAAAAAGAATCCGGCCTGCCGTATCAACGATGGTCACAAGCTTAGGGGTTAAATCCTGAACAGAACTTGCAACCAAATGGGCAATGGCCGTCACATTTTCCTTGGCTATATCGGAATTGAGTTCCAAAAGGATTGATGCCGACGGTTTTTTTGTTTCCTCAACAAAAACAGAGTCCTTGGGCAGGACAATCATTACCCTGGCAGTTTTTACCTCATTAAAGGCTGAAATGGTCCGGGACAGTTCTCCCTGGAGTGCCCTTTTTTTATTTATCTTTTGTACAAATTCAGTGGTCCCGAATTCTGTCTTATCAAAAATTTCATATCCAACACCGCCGCCATTGGGAACCCCTGATTTTGCCATGGTAAGCCTGACATCATAGACAACAGATTCAGGCACCATAATGGTAGTCCCGTCTCCGGTCAGCCGATAGGGGGTATTTGACTCCTTAAGGATATCCACCACAGCAGCGGCATCTTCTTTTGTCAGTCCACTATACGCCGCTCTGAACTGGGTTTTATTTGTCCAGACAAACATGGTGGTAAAACCAGCGACCAAAACCATGACAAAAAGTCCCAACCCAATTTTTCTGGAAAGCGACAATTCCTTTAATGTTGTAACTATTCTTTCAATGACAGGATTCATCTCAGCCACTCCATTTTACCTTTATACCTATATAATTTCCCATTTATACCTGCATGCGCATGACTTCGCTGTAAGCCGCCATGACCTTGTTTCTGACCTGGGCCAATAATTTCAAGGTGGTACTTGCCTTGCCAAGGGCCAGCATACCTTCATGGATACCCATTTCCCCTTGAATTACTGCTTCAATTGAATCATCACCAATATGCTGTTTTGAATTAACATCCAGCACAGCAGCCTTGATTCTCTCTGAAAATTCAGGGTCCCGCCTTTGAATCCTCTGGGCCAGGGGCTCTGTATTCAAAGAGATCTTACCATTACCTATACCACTGATATCTGTCATTTGTGTCTCCTAAATTATTTTCCAATCTCAAGGGCCTTAGCCACCATATCCTTGGTGACAGACAAGGCTGTGACACTTGCTTCAAAGCTTCTCTTGGCTACCAGCATGTCGGCAATCTCCGTCAAATGATCCACGTTGGGCATTTTTACATATCCTGTGTCAGGATCAGCATCCGGGTGGGCAGGGTTAAAAACCAGGGCAAAATCTTCCTGGGATCGGACAATCTGGTCCACCCTCACCCCATTACCCTTATCCTTTTTTTTATCCGAATCAAATTCAATGGGGCTTAACTCAATTTCCGGCTGGTCTTTTTGGGCTTGTTTTTTCTGGATAATGCTTTTAAAAGAATCAATGTCATCACCTTTAAATACAACCATTTTTCTCCTGTAAGGACCGCCTTCAGCAGTTCGGGTAGTATCTACATTGGCAAGATTTTCAGCTATGACATTAAGCTTGGTACGATGGGCGGCAAGTGCCGTACCTGAAATTTTTGCTGCATTCATAAGATCCATATCTTATTTACCTCCTTCGTCAATGGAATAATTCAACATTGTCATTTTCCGCAACAGCAACTCAGCTGTGGTTTTATATTTGACATTATTTTCCATCAGATTCATCATTTCCGTATCAATATTAACAGAGTCCAAGTGATAGATGTCCACTTCTTGGCTGTTCTCCCCATTCAAAGAAAAGGAAGCCTTCCCCTGGGTGGACAAATGCCGGTAATGGGTTCTATCCAGATAATCGGGTTCTTGATCCCCCATGGCCCGTTGCAATGTTTTCTGGAAATCCAGATCACTGGGTTCAAATCCAATGGTATCCATATTTGCAATATTGCTGGAAATCAGGTTATGACGTTTGGCAGATATATCCAAAGACTTGGCAATCACTTTGTGGGTACGGCCAAAAATTCTTGAATCTGTCATCTTCCTCTTCACTCCCGATAATAATTTAAAAACCTCTTTGGTAACACTTCATACCAGAAAGTGTTGCAAATTATATGCCTAGGCAGGAATTAAAGACTTTCTTTATATTCGTTGAGTTTATTTCTCAGGGTTCTAACACTGATGCCAAGTATTTTTGCAGCGTGGGTCCTGTTGCCCTCGGTCTGATCAAGGGTCTTAAATATCATTTTATGTTCCATCTCCTTTAAGGAGCCTGTGGCCGGGTCCAAGGAGCGTTCGGACATAAGCTCCATAGAAGAATCCATGGAGGCTGTCATCCCGTCCAGCATAAAATCTTTCGGCGTTATATATTCAGAATCAGCCAGAAGTACAGATCGGTGAATAATATTTTCAAGTTCCCTGACATTTCCGGAAAAAGAATGACCGGAAAGGAAAGAAAGGGTCTGGTTTGTCATTCCTTTGACATCCTTTCCGTCAATTTTGCAATATTTTTTTATAAAAAAATCACACAGAAGAGTAAGATCGCCAATCCTATCCCTCAGGGGAGGAATAACCAGGGGGATGGTGTTCAGCCTATAATAGAGATCTTCACGGAAACTTTGATTTTCAACCGCTTCTTTGGCATTCCGGTTAGTGGTTGCAATTACCCTTACATCCACATCCACAGGCTCTGTTCCCCCCACCCGGTCCACCACTTTCTCCTGGATCACCCGCAACAATTTTGCTTGAAGGTGGAACTGCATCTCCGTGATTTCATCCAAAAAAAGCGTGCCCTTGTCGGCCAGCTCAAACTTTCCGATTTTCCGGGATATGGCGCCTGTAAATGCTCCTTTTTCATGGCCGAACAATTCACTTTCCAACAAGTTTTCAGGAAGGGCAGCGCAATTGATGGCTATGAACGGTTGGGAATTACGCCTGCTTTTTTCATGGAGATATTTGGCAAACAACTCCTTACCCGTACCGCTTTCTCCCTGGATCAGAACAGAGGCACTGGAGTCCGCCACCCTTGAAGCAAGCTTTAAGAGATTTAACATTGCCTGATTCTGGGTAATAATAGCCACCGGGGGTTTTTTATTGGGTAGAGCTTTTTCCACCTCTTTGCCGGATTTCTTAGATAAGATAGCTCTTCTGGCGCTCAATTCCAGTTGGAGCAGATCAACAGGCTTGATAAGGTAATCCATTGCCCCATATTTCATTAAGCTTACTGCATAATCAACCACTGGTTCAGGCGTGATAATAATGGTTTTACAATCAAGTTGGTTTGCTGCTGTTTTTTTTAAGAAGTCAATGGCGGAAAAACCCGGGGTGGTATCATCGGCAATAACAATATCGGGTTTACGTTCAATAAGGTATTCCAATGCAGTGGTTCCGTCGGGAACTGCATCCACCAAAAATCCCAGATCTTCAAACAGCCTGACATAGGCCATCCGTTCCTTGGGATTTTCCAGTATAATAAAGATTCGGTGTCCGGGCATATAAAAACTCTAGTTTTCACCCCTTAAGAATTTATCACGATTTCTGCCAATTCCAGGGTAGTCAGTCGTTGACGGGCAAGTCGAGCCCACACGGAATCATTATTGCCTGCCACCTGTTCAAAAGCTTCTTTTGCTTTTTTAATAATATTACCCTTTTGATAGGCATCCCCGAGCAAGAATCCCAGATTGGCCTTTGCCCGGTTTCCTATGGAAAAACTCAAAGCCTTTGAAAATGCATCGGCCGCCTGGACATAGGATTCCAGGCCCAAATAAGTATTGCCAAGAGTCTTGTATGCATCTGTCAGGATATCATAATTTGTTCCCGGGGCCGCTGCAAAATCCTTTACAGCCCGTGTGCGTAGTTTTGAAGCAGTTTTCAAATCCTTCTGTTTTTCATAAATATTGGAATGCTGAATAAGGATTTTTCCCTTTTCCAGATGATTGGCTGACAGGGCATAGGCTTTCTTAAATTTTTCAGCAGACTGTTTATACCGGTTTTTTTCCAAATAGATTTCCCCCATGCAGGTCAAGGCCGCAACCCTGTTTTTGTTCTTTGGAAACCGTTTTGAAAATGCATCAAATAATTTTAATGCATCATCATCCCTGCCTGACTCATCCATGGCTACCCCCAGGCCAAAAAGCAACTCAGGGGATCTTGTAGATCTTTTATACTGTTTATAGGCATTAATCAAATGATTAAATCCCTGTTCATACAAGGTAGCTCTTAAATAAGCCATACCAACATGAAAGGAGATTTGCCGGCTTCCCATCTTATCAAGTTTGGTATGCTCCAATTCATATCGGTTCAAAATTGAAGTGTACTCATCTGCCTTTAACTGCTGTTTGAACAAGGCCTCATATGCCTGCTGCATTAATTTGACCGCTTCATACCGCAAGCCCCTTGGGTGGGTTGACAAAAGGTCTTCGATTTCCGTGATGCATTTATTATATTCTCCATTTTTCTGATAAATTTCAGCAAGCCGCATCATGGCGATCCGTGCATAGGTATTTTCAGGAAATTTTTGCTTGATCATTTCATAAATATCAATTTTTTCCGAATCGGTTTTCATGTACCTGGCAATACCAATGGAGGCATTTACATACCCCTGTGAATCCGGAAACATTTGCCTGACTAATTCATAGATTTTGATAGCCTTTGCCGAATTATTTTCCATCCCATAGGCATCCCCCACATTGCTCAACACAACGTCTCTGTCCGGAATATCTGGAAAAAGGTTTAACACCCGCATAAAATTTTGTCTTGCATGGGTGCTCAACCCCAACTCAAAATTGGCATTTGCCATATTCAGCAACAACTCCGGTGATTCATACACTTTTTTACCATTTGACTTCACCACATAATTAAACACGGACAGGGCATCAAAATACTGTCTTTTCTTAAAAAGAGCTTTTCCATATCCCACACCTGCATCCGGGATATAATTATTGTCAATGGGAGACTCAAACACCAGTTTGTAATATCCCAGGGCCTTGTCTATATATCCCTTTGCATTATAAATTTCGGCAAGAAAATAATTAACCTCGGGCATGCCTGAATATTGCGGATACCCCTGTTTTACAATATTAAGATACCCTTCTGCGGCAGGATTATTTTTCAAAGCCATATTAATCATGGCAATACTTGTATAACCAAAGGGGAGTAAGTCGGATTTAGGAAAGGAGACCAGGGCATCCTGGAACATTCTCTCTGCCGCAAGGAGAAGGGCATAATCTTTTTCTGAGATACTTTTATAGTATACATAGGCCCTGAGATAATAAACCTGTTCAAGGCAGGAAAAATTTTCCTGGAAAACATATTGATCCAGCAGATCAAAGGCTTTCTTATACTTTTGTTTTTTAATCAGAAAAATGGCATTTTCAATCTGCTTTGATTCACACCCAAGGCGTTCAACCACCCGGTAAAGATCGCTGATATCGCCTTTAAAATCACCTTTTACCCTTTTCGGAGGAAGGTACACCGGTGGTGTTAAGTCTTTGACAATCTTTTTATCTTTGGGCGGAGGCACCACCTTGCTTTCAGGTTTGGATGTTGCTCTGGGCTTGGGCACAGGTTCTGGGCCGGCTTTTTTTTCTTCTTTACTTATCTTTTGAGTTATCTGTTTAGATATCTCTTGGGCAGGCGGGACCGGCTTGGGCTTTCGAACCGAAATTTTTTCCATGGGCTTTGGTGGAGATGGTTCAGGCGCCCTTGACTTTTCAAGGTTAATGGAAAAACTGGAACCTGCCTTGTTAAAACCGGAACTGATATATCCAAAAGGCAACCTGGAGGTCACCACCACGGCCACTACATCATTGTCAAGGGTTTCGATACTGATGTCATCAATGGCCGGATTCTTTCTACCAAGAACTTTAAAGCCCGGAGAAAGGGTTGCATTTTTCAATGCCACCAACAATTCTCTTTCCTCAATTTTAATGACCTTTACCGGGCCTTTCCCGCTGACAAAAAACTGAATCGCCAGGGGATTGCCCTGGATGGCAATCTTATCTATTGTGGTTTTTTTGGCCGCAGCAGTTCCGGGTATGGATACCAGGATCAACATCAACAAGCCCAGAACAGATAGAACAGGCCTTTTCAACAATCTCAAATATTTGGTGCTTAATTCTCTCATAATCTTTTCTTAGCCCCAAGGGTTTATATTCAGAGAATTAACAAAGCAAATAATATGCCACAACATATTTTCCCATAGACTAAAACCATAAAAACACTGTTACAAAGGCCATTCATTAATTTTGCAACGATGATCCGGCATCTATAACACCGATTATTCGTCAAAAAATTGGCGTTTCCATTTCAGGCTTGAGATGCATTTTTTTTAATTTTTCAACCAGGGTAGTGCGGTTCATTTTAAGCATTTCGGCAGCCCTGGCCTTCACCCATCCGCTTTCATTCAGGGCATGGGAAATAAGACTTCGCTGATAAAGATCCACTGCCTCATTAAAACCGATACCGTTATTAAATACGGCAGAGACAGAGGGTGAGTGAGTAGAAGAAGAATTGGTTATACATTCCGGCAGATCGTAAACCTGGATATCTATTTCCTCCACAAGAACGGATATCCGCTCAACCATATTTTCAAGTTCCCGAATATTACCGGGCCATTCATAATTCAGCAGAACCTTCTTGGCCTGGTCTGAAAATCGCTTGATCTGGTAATCACCTCTTTTGTGCAATAAATTATTTTGAAAATATTCAGCCAGGGGAAAAACATCCTCCCTTCGCTCTCTTAAGGGCAGGATATGAATGGGAATAACATTGAGCCGGTAATAAAGGTCCTCCCTAAACCCCCCTTTTTTAATGGCCGCAGCAAGATCTTTGTTGGTGGCTGAGATCACCCGGATATCCACAGTAATGGTCTGGGTTCCGCCCACCCGTTCAAATTTGCGTTCCTGAATGGCCCGCAACAATTTTACCTGCAAATCCGGGCTCATATCTCCGATTTCATCCAGAAAAATAGTGCCGTTATTTGCTATTTCAAACCGGCCTATCCTGGAACGATGGGCACCGGTAAAGGCACCTTTTTCATGGCCGAACAATTCACTTTCAAGCAATTCGCCGGGAATAGCACCGCAATTAATGATCACCATGGGGCCGTTGCACCTTGCACTATTCCTATGAATGGCCCTTGCAATCAGTTCTTTACCCGTACCGCTTTCTCCTGTAATCAAAACAGAGGAATCAGACTTTGCAACCTTGCGGGCCGTATCCAGAACCTTGAACAGGCCCTTGCTCTCTCCGGCAATACCGCTTCTGTCAAATTCTTTATTTCCAACACCTTCATCCTGTCCTGAAGGGCTTTTAGGTGCTGTTGCTGCCATGGAAACGACACTCATCTTAAAATCTTTTCAAGCTTGTCGGAGATGGCCTCAGCCGTAAACGGTTTGACCACATAATTGGAAACCCCTGCCTGAACCGCTTCAATAACATTCTGTTTCTGGGCTTCCGCCGTTACCATCAGAAAAGGTTTTC
Organism: Desulfobacteraceae bacterium; assembly: GCA_030638935.1. Classification (GTDB taxonomy): domain Bacteria; phylum Desulfobacterota; class Desulfobacteria; order Desulfobacterales; family Desulfobacteraceae; genus NBML01. Next base: position 13,213 of record DAOWDR010000112.1, read on the forward strand.
TTGCATACTTGGAATCTGCGCGCACCTTTTTTAACAATTCAAGACCGGTCATTTTGGGCATATTCCAGTCTGATATTATTAAATCTATCTCCTGGTTTTCCAAAACCTCCCAGGCAGTTGTCCCATCATCAGCTTCCACAAGATTTTTAAAACCAAGTTGTTTTAAAATATTCTTAAGAATACGGCGCATGGTAGCAAAATCGTCAACAATCAGAACCTTGATGGATGTGTCCATTGCCACATTTTCCTCCTTATATGGATTAAACTGTTTTTCTATCTTTCAAAACATACTT
>DAOWDR010000693.1 GCA_030638935.1 Desulfobacteraceae bacterium
GACAGCAGAATCCGTGGTGTTGACCGACTGTCCGCCGGGACCCGAAGCCCTGAATACATCAATCTTGAGATCGGTCGGACTAATTTCAACATCAATATCCTCGGCCTCGCAAAGGACGGCAACCGTTACGGCAGAGGTATGGACCCGTCCCTGGGTCTCGGTGGTCGGCACCCGCTGCACCCGGTGGGTACCGCTCTCATATTTGAAACTGGAAAAAGCTCCTTTTCCCTTGATAAGGGAAACCACTTCTTTGAAGCCGCCGGAACTTGAACCATTTTTTTCAACAATTTCAATTTTCCAGAATTTTGATTCGGCATACCGGGAGTACATTCTAAAAAGGTCACCGGCAAAAAGACCGGCTTCTTCCCCGCCGGTGCCCGCCCTGATTTCAAGGAGAACATTTTTCCCGTCCCGGGGATCTTTTGGCACTAAAAGAAGGTTGATCTGTGAGGTCAATTCAGCAATCTCTTTTTCAAGACTGGGAACTTCCTCCTTTGCCATACTGCGGATATCAGGATCATCATCCCGCAAAAACTCTTTTGCCTCTTTCAGTTCGCCCAAAAGCCCTTCATAAACCCTGAACACAGGAACAATCTTGTTAAGCTCACCATGCTCCTTTAGATATTCCTGGTATTTTTTCTGATCACCAAGAACCAAAGGATCACTCAACAGATGCTCAAGCTTAACAAACCGCTCTTCAATGCCTTTTAATTTATTAATCATAACGTATCAATATAAATCACAAACGCAAAAGGGGCACTTAGAAAGCCCCCTTTTTGTTTACTGGATTGTATCGCCTTTAAACGAGTTTAGTTGCGTCAAATCCTGCATATTTCTTTTTAAAGCGGTCAATTCTACCTGCAGAGTCAACCAGTTTTTGTTTTCCAGTAAAAAACGGATGACACTTGGAACAAATCTCAACCTTGATATTTTCCCTTGTGGACCCAACCTCAAATGTTGCGCCGCATGCACAGGAAGCCGTTGTATTTGTGTATTGGGGATGTATTTCTTTTTTCATTTTCTAAAAAACTCCTTACTAACCCTTATATGAGGGTCTTTATTAAAATAATATATGGCCTGTCCTATCTATATCGAATCTATGAATTCATCATATCAAGGAACTCTTTATTATCCTTTGTTCCTTTCATTTTTTCAAGTAAAAACTGCATACTATCAACAGAATTTAAACTTGATAACAATTTTCTCAAGATCCAGACCCGGTTCAAAACCGATGGATCCAGCAACAGTTCTTCTTTTCGGGTTCCGGACTTGTTCATGTCAATGGCCGGATAAATTCTTTTGTCTGCAAGTTTTCTATCCAGAACCAGCTCCAAATTACCCGTTCCCTTGAACTCTTCAAAAATAACCTCATCCATCCTACTGCCCGTATCAACTAAAGCCGTTGCAATAATGGTCAGACTGCCGCCATCTTCAATATTACGGGCAGCACCGAAAAACCGTTTAGGCCGGTCAAGGGCATTGGAGTCAACACCACCTGAAAGAATTTTACCCGATGGCGGCATCACGGAGTTATAAGCACGGGCGAGCCTTGTGATGCTGTCCAGAAGGATCACCACATCATGGCCCTGCTCCACAATCCTTTTTGCCTTTTCAATGACCATTTCCGCCACCTGAACATGGCGCTCTGAGGGCTCATCAAAGGTTGAGCTAACCACCTCTGCGTCAACGGAACGGGCCATATCGGTAACTTCTTCCGGCCGCTCATCAATGAGGACGATCATGGGTATGATATCCTTGTGGGCCTTTACCATGGAATTGGCAATATTCTGCAAAAGCATTGTCTTACCGGCCTTGGGCGGCGACACAATCAACCCCCTCTGGCCGAATCCTATGGGACACATCATATCAAGCACCCGCATGGAATAATTATCCGACTCAGCCTCAAGCATCATCTTCCGCTCGGGATAAAGGGGCAGCAGATTATCAAACAAAATGGTCTCGGCAGCAAGATCTGGATTCTGAAAATTGACAGCCTCCACTTTCAGCAGGGCAAAATATCGCTCGGAATCTTTTGGCTGCCGAACCTGACCCGAAACAGTATCTCCCGTTCTCAGGTTAAACCGCCGGATCTGGGACGGAGAGACATAGATATCATCGGGACCTGGAAGATAATTGTAACCAGACGCCCTTAAAAAGCCAAACCCGTCGGGAAGAATTTCAAGTGTGCCCTCACCGTAGACCTGACCGCTTTCTTCAATATTGGCCTGGAGCAAAGCAAAAATTAAATCTTGTTTTTTAAGACCGCCAAAGCCTTGAATCTTATACTCTTTTGCAAGTTTTGACAATTCGCTTATCTTCATTTTATTAAGATCTACAAGATTCATTAAATCTCCCGGGTTTTTTTTCAATGGTTTGTTTTTCATCTGGTTTATTTAAGGTTGGTTTATTTAGAATTGTTTTGTTTAAGGAATACCTTTTTGATTTTGATAATCTGGAAGCCTAAGTGATTTGTGGAAAAATAGACAGATATATCGAAATTTATTGTAAAGTCGTTTGATAATTAAAATATTATAATTTTATTGTCAAGAATTCTTTTTTAATTTTATTGTAAAATTTTTCAACGGATACAAAGAGTTCTCCCGGCTTTCCATTATTTTCAATCACATGATCTGCACGTTTAATTTTTTTTTCTTGGGCCATCTGCAAATCCAGCATTTTTCCCGCACTTTCAATGGACACATTATCCCGCTTGGAAATCCGCTCCAGCAAGGTTGCTTGCCCTGCCACCACCGCCAGAGTCACATCAAATTTATTCTCCATACCCAATTCAAACAAAAGAGGAACCTCCACAACACAGGCAGGCTCTTTGTCATAGACAGCCGTTTTCATTTGAAAGACCATCTCCTCTATAATAAGGGGATGAAGCAAGGCCTCCAATTGTTTTCGCAAATCAGGCCGGTTAACCACAATATTTCGCAGCCTTGCCCTGTCAAGGGTCTTATCTTCCCTGACCACATCGGGACCGAAACAAGCCACCACCCCTTCATAGGCTTTTTGACCGGGCTCAACTACCTTGCGTGCAATAATGTCACAATCAAGGGTCACAAGCCCGAGGTTTTTAAACCCCTGGCAAACCAGGCTTTTACCCGACCCGGCCGATCCTGTCACCCCTATTTTTAAAATATTTTTCACCTGGGTACACCTATTCCCTTATTTGTTTCACCCCTGACAGCCTTCATAAAGATTGACTTATAATATGGTGTTGTGCTATTTTTCAAGCCCGTTTTTTAAAAAAAATTTTAATTATAAATAAATAAGGAAAAAAACAATGGAAAGAACACTCTCTATTATCAAACCAGACGGAGTTCAAAAGAACGTCATCGGAGAAGTTGTCAAACGGTTTGAAACCGAAGGTATTAAAATAGCTGCGATGAAAATGATCCAATTGTCCAAAATTCAGGCCCAGGGGTTTTATGAAGTTCACAAGGAGCGCCCGTTTTTTGACAGCCTTACCGATTTCATGACCTCGGGCCCCATTGTTGTAATGGTTCTGGAAGGAGATGATGTTATCGCACGAAATAGAAAGCTCATGGGCGCCACCAATTTTAAAGATGCAGAAGAAGGAACCATCCGGAAAGACTATGCAACCGATATTGAAAAAAATGTAGTTCATGGGTCTGATGCCCCTGAAACAGCTGCATTTGAAATTGCATACTTTTTTAACGGCCTTGAAATCCAGAACAGATAAACCAGGTTTAGGCTCCAATTCAAATGGTTAAACAATCATAAAGGTCATGAAGATACAAGAAGGGAAATATTAATATGTTCTTCATGGCCTTAATGGTGGAAATTAAAATATCTAAGGACCGCAAATCAAATAAGTTGAGCAGAAATAGCGCAGGCCAATCTTTAAAATCTGGTGGCCCATATACAAGGTGCATTAAAGGTTGCATACTATACGTATTCGGCCTTTGATGCAACGAAGTAGATGGGCCAAAAGACAAGCAATTTCGTTCCAGTTATAAAATTTGCGGTCCTAAGGAACCAGCAAATCAAATCCCGTTGTAATATCTTTTTTCCTCACCCCGGTTGAATCCAAAAGCTCATGCAGAACGACCTCCATTACATGCCAGACCCTAACCCCATTCCGCACACAGCCTGTCACAGTTGAAAATCCCCTGCCGCATGCCATGTGCAAATGAAGAATGGGCATTCCGTTTTCATCGGGAAACAGAGTACCTGTACCACTCACTTCATGGACATTATCCAGCACCCGGGTTTTTGGTACAACTGGTTGTGTCCTGCCCTGTTCAGGCCCGACCACAAGGGTGCTGCCTGCATCTGCCCCGCCCAGGATAATCATGGAAGCCGCTGTTATTCCCTTTTCCCTGGCAAAGGCTTCAATGGTCTCATGGACCACATCGCCGTCTTCAAGCCTAAGGACGAACACCCTTCCCGGTTTTGCCGATGAATATTTCATTTATCTCTCATTATTTTTTAAAATTTATTCATATTCCCTGTTTTATACCCCTCAAGGTCACAGGAAACATATTTGAATCCTATTTCCTTCAATCCCTGGGATATGGCCTGGCGCCTCTCCTCATCCATAAGGGATGAGATATCCTTGGTATCCATTTCAATCCGGGCCACATTTCCGTGGCACCGCACCCTGAAGTTCTTAAACCCAAGTTCCCGTAAAAAGGATTCCCCCTGGTCCACCATCTCAAGTTTCTCCCGGGTAATCAGCTCATCATAGGGAATTCTAGTGGCCAGACAGGACTGGGAGGGCAGATTCCAGGTTCCAAGCCCCATCTGCCTTGAGCAGGCCCTGATCTCTTTTTTTGAGAACCCCGCATCCACCAGGGGAGCAATAAAATCCAAATCTTTTGCTGCCCCAAGCCCGGGCCTATAATCGCCTAAATCATCCGTATTAACCCCATGGAGAAAGGTATGGATTCCGTTTTGAATCGCTGTGTCCCGTACCAAAGAAAAAATTTTGGTCTTACAAAAATAACATCTTCGGGGTGTATTCTGAACCACCTGGGTCTGTCCCAGAATATCCAGATCCAGGCAGATATGGGCAACCCCCATGGAAGCAGCAAGTTTTTGAGCACCTTTTTTTTCTTCCCTGGTAAAAAACTGGGATGACACAGTGATGGCCAAAATTTTTTCAAGCCCGGCCTGCTTTGCCAATGCCAGAAGAAAAGAGGAATCCACCCCGCCTGAAAATGCCAGGGCAATCTTTTTCATTCCCTTTAATTGTCTGCTTAAACTCTCAATTTTTTCAGTACATTGTGCAGCTTTCATCTATATTATTTCATATATTTCGAATCTTGTTTTTGAATCAATCAAGGCATCAATCCGCTCCTGAATTTCCATCCGGGCTTCACTTATCAGCCATTTTGACCAATCATCAATATGTTCCCACTTGGAAATCACCAGATGTTGGTCCTGTACATCCACCCGCTTCATGGATTCAGCACTCAGATACCCTTTCTGTTGAAGGGCCCGGGCAACCAGTTCCCGGTAAAGATTTTCCAGAAGCTCCCCCTTGTCAGCAGTTACTTTTCTTTTGATCAATACAGTGACTGCCATACCCCACCTCCTGATAAATTATTGTTTAAACTTTAATCCGCATTATTTTAATTCTAATAACGCAGCCTGGGGTCGATATTTATAGGACGGGATAAAAATATCCCTGCCCATATACTCCTGGTTAAAAACCTATCATATTTCTTAACAATTACCAAATTTTCAACCAAGATAATTCTTGACTCATTTTCGGGTTTGATGTATATACCCAAACGTTAAATATGCTGGGTGATCGTCCAATGGCAGGACTACGGACTCTGACTCCGTCAATTAAGGTTCAAATCCTTATCACCCAGCCACTTAACAAGGGTTTTCAGCTTTCGCTTGAAAACTTTTTTTGTTTCCAGGGCAACCCTTCGTTTTTGGTGAAAGCGTGCCCGGTATTCAGTACCCAAAACCATTATATAATCTTATATACGAATCAGGATAAACCATTTGACAAGAAGATTCTCCTGCTTAATTTAAAGTGATCTTTTATTTTGAGAAAGGAGTTCGAACATATAGCTATGGCAAATGCAATCACTCTCACCCGAATCCCCCTGTTATTCATATATATTGCTCTATTAAATACCGGTAGTCCAGCCATCATATTCTGGTGTGTTCCCTTTATAATTATGATTATGCTTCTGGACATGGTAGACGGCATGGTTGCCCGGCATCTGAACGAAGCCAGCCTGCTGGGAAGTGCGCTGGATATTGCTGTTGATCGGGCTTTAGAGATTATCCTCTGGGTGGTTTTCTCCTGCCTGGGATTAATTCCGCTCCTGATTCCCCTGATTGTCATTACCCGGGGCACAATAACAGATGCTGTGCGCTGTGTAGGAACCAGCAAGGGGAAACCCGCCTTCAAGCAATTGAAAAATCCCATCAATCACTTTCTGGTTTCTTCCCGCTTTATGCGCAACTTCTACGGTGCTGTTAAAGGCACGGCCTTTGCAGTTTTGACTATAGATCTTGGTTTCCAGGCCCTTGAACATAGCTGGGCTGGCTGGATTCATTCCAGTGCTATGGGGCTTACCTGGTGTACAATTGTTCTGACCATTGTGAGAGGGGTCCCGGTGATTATTGAGGAAGTCTCCTTTCTTAAAAAGCCTTCTCCGACTGAAATCTGAGGCTTTTGGTAATAATGAATTTCCAGTCGATTACAAACAGCAAATTCGGTGTCCGTTTAGGACTTGAGCTCGGACAGCGCCTCCCGACGGTCGCAAGCTATCCCCTGGTCAATTTTATCGCCGGAAGATTGGCTCGGCTTGAAAATTTATCCCTGGTTCAGTCTGTTCGAAATAACCAGCAAGTTATCAATAATGGACAACTTACACCCTGCGATCTTAACAAAATAGTTACAGAAGTTTTTACCTATGCCGGACGTTGTTTAATCGATTTTTACAGCGGCCTGAAAAGTCCTGCCGAGCTGCAAAAAAAAGTGCTTAAGAATGAGGCCCTTGAAAGGCTCATTATGCTGAGCCAAAATAAGGATTTTGGTGCCTTTCTGGTTATGCCCCATATGAGCAGTTTCGATCTGCTGTTTATGGCCGCCGCTGCCCAAGGTTTTAAGACAAAGGTTTTGACCTTTGGTAAACCGACCAGCGGATATAAATTGCAAAATGAGCTCCGGGCGACCTCGGGGCTTGAAATTATGCCGGTGAGCAGGCAAGCCCATGCCAAGTCTATTGAAACCTTGCGCAACGGCGGATTTATCCTAACTGCAATTGATCGTCCCATGCCGAAACAGAACAGACGCCTAAATTTTTTTGGCCGCCCCAGTCCCCTTCCAGCCGGGCATATCCGCATGGCCTTGGAAGCAGATGTGCCCATACTTGTTGCGGCAGTGCATATGAATAAAGATGGGCTTTACCAGCTTAGTTTGTCAAAACCGATTCCCATGATCAGGATGGCTGATCCGACAAAAGAAATCCGCTGGAATGCTGAAAATATTTTGCATATTATCGAAGGTTATATTCGCTCCCATCCCTCTCAGTGGCAAATGTATTATCCTGTCTGGCCGGATAGGCCTTTTTCCAGAAACTGATTTATAAAAAAGAGGCCCCATGGATTCAATCCAGCCACAATTTGCAGTAATTCTCTTTGTTTCAGGACTTGTTCTCAGCGGATGCGGATTATTATACCAAACCAGAGCAGGCAAGATTCTGGACCATGGCCTCTTCAATTTTTTGCATTTGAGGTTATCCCAAAAAAGTGCTTTTTTTTGCAAGCTATGGCCAATGGGGAAAACACCGGCCATGATTGCTATGCTGGGTGTTCTTTTTTTTTCCGACTGGCCTTCCGGATTCAAAGGGGCACTGTTTTATGGTATAATTGCTGGCCTTGAACGATTGCTTAAATTAAGGGTAAAGCGGCAACGCCCTTTTTTTGTGCTGCCTCATGTACGAATGTTTCAACCCGAACAACCCAATGATCCGTCGCACCCCAGCGGTGATGCCATGCGCATCTGGTATTTGGCCTTTATTATCCCGGCAGCTTTTGGTTTGCCCTTACCGGCCTTGTTTCTTTTTTGTTGTATCGCTGTACTGGTAAGCCTGGAGCGAATCGCCCTTGGAGTACATTTCCCTTTGGATGTAATCGGAGGTATGGGGCTCGGATTGATTGGCGCAGGCCTTTATCAATTGTGCATTTAACCTGTTTTTTTCCCCTATATGCCCAGCTTCCCTTTACGGGTTTTGAACCATTGCAAACTTTTTTTGCTTATCACAGGGAACAATCCAATCAGCACAAATGAAGTGATAATTTCAGGAGAAAAAATCCCGAGAACGGAATCCACCTTGCCAAGCTGTGTTCCTGCGTTGATGTAAATTGC
>DAOWDR010000652.1 GCA_030638935.1 Desulfobacteraceae bacterium
ACCTGTAAAGGCTCCTTTTTGATGGCCGAATATTTCTGATTCCAAAAGGGTTTCAGGAAGAGCGCCGCAATTGATTTTAATAAAGGGGCCCGACGCCCGTTCCGATGTCTGGTGAATGGCTTCGGACACCAAGTCCTTGCCGGTTCCTGTTTCACCTGTGATCAAAATGGATGAATCGCTCTGGGCCAGGACAGGCAGGGTCTGGAATATCTTTTCCATCTTCAGGCACCTGCCGATGATGTTTGCAAAGCTGTAGGCAACACTTTTTTTCTGGTCAAGATTTTCAACCACCCGCAGGTCTTCAATGGTTTCGATGAATCCTGTTGTGTCTCCATTTATATCCAGCAGGGGGGCCATAGTTACCCGTATGGGCAGCTTTTGCCGGTCCATATTAATCATATCACTTTCACAGGACAAAGAGTTTTTCTTGTTGTCCATGGCAAGCACCGGGCAATTGCTGACACAGGCTGCGCTTCTAAGAATATGCCGGCATTGGATGCCAAGGGCCCTGGCAATGGAAGCACCGGATATTGCCTCAAATGCTCGGTTCAGATGCACCACCCGCAGATTTTTATCAAGGACAAGAATGCCCAAAGGAATTTCGTCCATCATATGAATAAAATCCAAAGGTTTTTTTAGCAGGGCAAGAATTTGTGGGTTGGGCTGTTTTGTCATGGCATGTTTTTCTACGGATAAGGCGTTCTTTTGAAATTATAATTCTTGTCTATCAATGTGAGACACTTATCACCTTGAATCTGAATTATCAAACAAAAATTCCAGTGCCCAGGGGGCATGATATTATTCTATTGCTTATATTTTGTATTTACCCATATCGGCATCCGAAACAGGGTGGAATGTTGATTTACCAAACATATTCCAAGGATTTGATTTTTTAAAAATCTCCTTGACAAAATCAAATTCCTATCATAGTAACATTGGTCTTAAGCGATAGGGATGTCGATTGTGAGCGATAAAATACACTTCTGAAAAGTCAAAAAACGCTGGAAACAATGGGTAATTATCAGCAAAAAAAAAGTTACAAAGTGGAGATAAAGGGGCTTGGGTCCTGGGAAAATACTTCCTCTGATAACTCGTTGATTATAGAACATTTTAAACACAATAGTTGCACTGGATTTAAAACCGATAGATAAAAATTAAGATTGAGGAATTTATGAGTCAATTTTTTATGGCAATATTGATAATTGTTTTTGGGGGCTTTTTGGCCCTTATTTTAGCACGACAGGCTAAACTAATGAAAATTGTTGCGGTTTTTTCATTAAGTGCCGGTTGTCTTTTGGGGTTAATAGATACCGGGGCAAAACTCATGGCCTCGGGGATCTATACAGCCTCTTTTGAATTTTTAAAGGTTTTTTCCCTGGCATTTCAAATTGACGGGCTTGCAGCTTTTTTCCTGGCTGCAATTTTTATGGTTTCCCTTTTGGCAACTATTTATAGTTTCCACTACATGGATCATTCCAAAAAACCCCTAAGAGTTGCTGCTAATTATTTTTTCTTCAGCCTTTTAATCGCTGCCATGGCATTGGTTGTGACAGCAGCTAACATAATCACTTTCATGCTTTCCTGGGAAATCATGTCCCTATCTTCATTTTTTCTGGTTGTTTACAATTATGAATCAGAGGAAAATAGAAGGGCAGGCTACCTGTATTTTGTTTTTTCCCATGTGGGCGCCATGTTTATTTTTGTCGCCTTTGCGATTATTTACGGTTATACAGGCAGTTTCGGATTCGAAAACCTGAGTTCTCTTCCGGAAACAGCCAAATATCTAATCTTTATTTTTTCTTTTATCGGGTTTGGGTCAAAGGCCGGTGTATTTCCTTTCCATGTATGGTTGCCCCATGCCCATCCAGCAGCCCCCAGCCACATCTCAGCAGTCATGTCCGGTGTGATGATCAAAACCGGTATCTACGGTATTATTAGAATATATTCCCTTTTGGATTTTCCAACTCCTGCTTTTGGATACATAGTTCTTGTGGCCGGTGTTATATCAGGCGTCCTCGGCGTGGTGTATGCCCTGGGTCAGCAGGATCTCAAACGGCTACTTGCCTATTCCAGTGTTGAAAATGTCGGGGTTATTTTAATCGGCATGGGCATTGGAATGATTGGTGTCTCTTCAGGCAATCCCGTAATGGCGGTTCTGGGGTTTTCAGGGTGTTTTCTCCATATCCTCAACCATTCCATTTTCAAATCCCTTTTGTTTATGGGGGCAGGGATGGTGCTCCATAAAACAGGCACCCGCTCCATAGATGCCCTGGGCGGTTTGTTAAAGAATATGAAAATTACCGGTGCCACTTTTATCATCGGAGCTCTGGCCATTTCCGGGCTTCCGCCTTTTAACGGCTTTGTCAGTGAGTTTTTTATATATATGGGTGCCTTTAAAGGGATTGGACTTGGTAAAACAGCTTTTGTCATGAGCATAATCGGTATTGTCGGCCTAGCCGTCATTGGCGGCCTGGCCCTGGCCTGTTTTACACGGGTGGTCGGGATTGTTTTTCAAGGTGAACCAAGGACAAAGGCAGCTGAAAATGTAAATGAAAAAGGTGGCACCATGCTGGTGTCAATGGTTGCTCTTGCAGGTTTATGTCTTTTC
>DAOWDR010000268.1 GCA_030638935.1 Desulfobacteraceae bacterium
ATGGTGGGTGGTATTGACTTTGAAAAAAATGAATTTAACCGGGCTGTCCAGGCCAGACGCCAGCCTGGATCTGCATTTAAACCTTTTGTCTATGCCACTGCCCTGGGATTGGGATATTCCCAAGCCCATACCCTCCTGGATGCACCCTTGAGCTATCCCACAGGAAAAAATAAAAAATGGGAGGTAAAAAATTTCTCCCGAAACCACAAAGGAGAAATGACACTTCGCAAGGCCCTTGCCCTATCCAAAAATACGCCGGTGGTGAGACTTCTTGAAGAGATCAGCCCGGAAGCAGTAATCAAATTTGCACAAGAAGCCGGCATCAACTCCCCCCTGCACCCTTATCTATCACTTGCATTGGGAACCTCTGAGGTTTCCTTGCTGGAATTGACATCTGCCTATGTTCCCTTTGCAAACAAGGGTATCCAGGTGACCCCCTCTTCCATAGTCAGCATCAATGGTGCCGATGAAGGCATCATTTTCCAAAATTCAATCACCAGGCAATCCATCATGTCCAGGGAAAATGCCGCCATAATGGCAGATATGCTAAAAGCAGTCATATTTGAAGGAACAGGAAAAAAAGCAAATCATATTAAAAAAGATATAGCAGGGAAAACCGGTACCACAGACCAGTACAAAGATGCATATTTCATCGGAATAAGCCCTGGGATTGCCCTGGGTGTCTGGGTGGGAAATGATGACTCAACCACTCTTGGGCCCTATGAAACCGGTGCAAAGACAGCACTTCCCATCTGGATTGATTATATGGAAGCCTTTCTTGAAGACAAGCCCTTTCAATATTTTGATATACCCGACGGTACAAAAATGATATATATCCACCCTGATACGGGTAAAATTCTCTCCCAGACCAATTCTAAAGCGGTACGTGCATTGATCAAAACAAAGGATAAAACATGATAAGAAAAGCAATATTAGATGATGTAAACCATATCCATGCCTTGTTGCAATTGTATAATATAAAAGGAGAACTGCTGGCCCGTCCTTTGAGCAAATTATATGATCACCTAAGGGATTTCTGGGTATTTGAGGATCCAAAAAGCAAAAAAGTGGTTGGCTGCTGCGCATTGCAGTTTTGCTGGGAGAATCTTGCTGAAATACGCTCCCTGGCAGTTGCCCCGGAGTTCACAGGCCATGGTATCGGTAGCACCCTCACGGAACGAACCATCCAAGAAGCTTTTTTCTTTAAAATAAAAAATCTGTTCACCCTTACCTATAGGACAACTTTTTTTGAACAATTTGGATTCAAGACCATTGATAAAAATGATCTTCCCATAAAGGTATGGTCCGACTGCATCGGGTGTGTCAGTTTTCCCAATTGTGATGAAATAGCCATGTTAAAAAAATTATAGCCTTCCCAGGGGAGCAGGACATTTTTTCACACAACTTTTTACACTACTATTCCCGAATACGAAAACCACAGGGAGCTATACATAAATCATTTTATAGGGAATGGGGGCGTGCCTGGTCACCGAGGGTTTTGGAAGAATATGCTCTTCTGCCACGGTAAGCCAATTTGTATCAAAATTTAAGTCCCGCAACCGACCGCCTTCCGAGGGAAGGGAATGACTGGTATGGTCATACCGCACATTCAGTATGCAAACATAACTTTTGCGCTGCCTTGCAATCACATAATTTTTGGTAAAGGTATTTTGGGAAATCCGGGCAAGGTCGGCAAGAAGCTTAACCTGCTCCACTGATAATTTCACCAGAACTGATTTTGATACTCCTTTTTCGTCTATGCGCAAAAGGTTTCTGGACTCGCTGGAAGAAACATAGATGGTGGTAATTCCGTCAAACTGCCGAAAATACTGGGCAGCTACTATGGCAGCAGTTCTTCTTCCCCCTGACATCACCGGAACTCCGTAGTATTCAAACAATTTCTTTTGAAGATTTTCAGCATATTTATCCCCTTTTTCATAGAGATCCTTGGAAATATACCGTAAATGTTTGGCAAGGTTTTCAGAGGCGTCGGCAATGGGCCAATCTACCCGGACGTGGAAATGGGTCAGGGCATACTGCACCTTTGTTCTCTGGTTTCTCTGGATGAGCAGGGCATAATCCACCGGCAAAAGGGATCGCAACAATGAAAAGAATTCGCTTGTTTCAAAATATTTAAGGTTCCGGTTGAAATTTTCCACATCCGGAAAATATTTGTGCCGCAGCAGATTGGTCTTGGTGGTCTTATTGGCATCAAAATATCTGATATATTTTTTATGTTTCTTATCAATAAAATCTTCTGAAAAAATAATCAAAAAAGAGTTCTGGGCATCAAATTCTATTGAAGGAATTCTTGCCCTGGGTTTGAGTTCCCGCAGTTCCACAAAGGGGTATGGGGTTCGCAGTCGTAAAAAATTATTGTAGGACCCCACAAGGGAATATCCAATGACAAACTGATCCAACTCATCACGCAAAACCTGGTAATAGGATCTTCTCAATCGGGCTTCCCTACTCAGACACTCTCTTTGCATGCAAAATTTCACCTTGTCTTCCCTCTTGTATGGTTTTATTCCAGGGCCGCAACCCCGGGAAGTTTTTTCCCTTCCATCATATGCAGAAATGCTCCGCCGCCCGTGGAAATATAACTGACTTTATCAACTACACCGCAAAGTTTTGCGGCAAGACCTGTATCCCCGCCACCAACTATGGAAAAAGCAGTTGACCCTGCAATGGCATTGGCCACGGCTTGGGTACCGCTGGCAAATTTTTCCATTTCAAAAACCCCCATGGGGCCGTTCCAGACGATGGTACCAGCATTTTGAATAGCCTTTGCATATCGATTAGCTGTTTTAGGTCCTATATCCAATGCCATCCAATTATCCGGAATTTCATCAACCAACACCGTTTTAAAGTCAGCATCTGGATCCAATTTATCAGCAGCCACCAGGTCACCGGGCAAAAGGAATTCTATTCCTTTTTGATCTGCCTTTTTAATAATAGCAGCAGCGGTTTCCAGAAGATCGGATTCAACCATTGACCCTTTTGTATCAACCCCCTTGGCTTTTAAAAAGGTGTTGGCCATGGCTCCTCCGATGATCAGCTTATCAACAAAGTTGAGCATATTTTCCAATGCAGCCAGCTTGCTTGAAACCTTTGCTCCCCCGATTACGGTGACCAGGGGCTTTTTAGGATTTTCAACGCAATCATGATAGGATTGCACCTCTTTTTCAAGTAAAAATCCGGCGCAGGCTTCTGAAACAAATC
>DAOWDR010000201.1 GCA_030638935.1 Desulfobacteraceae bacterium
ACCTGGTGGTGTACAGCAAACTACAAGCAGAATATTCCGATCTTGACCTTGACTATATATTCACAAAAACCGTGGATCAAAACTTGGAAGCCGTATCAATAGGCCAGGCAGATGCCTGCATTATCAGCCTGGCCTCAGCCGGTTATTTTATACAGAAAAAAGGCCTGGCCAACCTTAAGGTTGCCGCACCTGTGAATTTAGACCCCATCCAATTGTCCATGGGCATTAGAAATGATTGGCCTGTTTTCCAGGGTATTATTGAAAAAGTTTTAGCATCTATTTCCCAGGAGGAAAAGGATCGGATCAGCCAGCGCTGGATCAGGGTGAAATACGATCCGGGAGTGGATATGGACCTTATCTGGCGATGGTCTTTAGGACTGGGATTGGGGATTATAATCATTTTTATTTTGATTCTTGTGTGGAATCAAAAATTACAAAAAGAAATTTCAAAAAAGGAAACCGCTGAAAATGCCCATAAAGAAAGTGAACGCAAATTTTCTACTTTAATTGGGAATTTGCCGGGGATTGTCTACAGATGTTTAAACGATAAAGATTGGACCATGCTATACCTGAGCGATGGGTGCGAAACTTTGACAGGCTATAAACCGTCTGAAATAATCTCAAATAATCTGGTATCATATAATGATCTTGTTATCCAGGAAGATCGTCAATATGTTGGGAAAGAAATCCAGGCTGCCATGGATGAGAACAGGCCTTTTACATTGGAATATAGAATTTGCGATAAAACCGGCAATCTAAAATGGGTATGGGAAAAAGGCATAAAACTTCAAAAAGATAATAATAGCCCATTGATTTTAGAAGGTTTCATCACCGACATCACCGAGCGTAGGCTTGCAGAAAAAGCCCACAAAAAAGTGCACAAAACTTTTCTCACTGTATTGGATAGTATTGATGCAACGGTTTTTGTGGTTGATATGGAAACATATGAGATTCTATTTGTAAATAAACATATGGCAAAAAGCCATGGAAAGAATATGAAGGGCAAAATTTGTTGGAAGGAATATGGAAATGAACCAGGGCCATGTTTACATTGTCCCAGGGACCAAATAATAAATAAGGATGGAACACCCAGGGGTGTTCATATATGGCAGAAGCAAAATCCTATTACCCAAAAATGGTACATTAATTACGACCGTGCCATTGAATGGACCGACGGACGTTTAGTTAAGCTTCAAATAGCAACTGATATTACCGAATTTAAAAAAATGGAATCAGAACTTCGCCAATCCCACAAAATGGAATCCATTGGAACTTTGGCCGGCGGCATAGCACATGATTTTAATAATATCTTAAGTATTATTCTGGGGAATACGGAATTGGCGCTCAGTGACACACCGGCCCAAAGCCCTGCCAGGGAAAGCATACAGGAAATCAAAACCGCAAGTTTACGTGCAAAAGAGGTTGTAAGACAACTCTTGAGTTTCAGCCGTAAAACCGAACAGAACCAAAAAACCCAGGATTTAGCACCACTTGTTAAAGAGTCGGTAAAACTGCTGAGATCCTCCATTCCATCAAGTATCCAAATCATTGAAAAAATCTTAGAACCGACCCATCCGGTTTTTGCAGATGCAACCCAGATCCACCAGGTGATCATTAATTTATGCACCAATGCTGCCCATGCCATGTCAGGAAAAAGTGGAACATTGGAGATCCGTTTACACAACTTAAATTTGGAAGAAAGAAAGGACGGCAAATATAAAAACCTGGTTCCGGGAGACTACCTTGAACTCATGGTAAATGACACAGGAGAAGGGATTCCCCCCCCAATATTTAATAAAATTTTTGACCCCTATTTCACGACCAAAGAATTTGGAAAAGGTACCGGGATGGGGCTTGCAGTTGTTCATGGTATCATTAAAAATCACAATGGTTCAATTCACGTTGACAGCCGGGTTGGAAAAGGATCTTCCTTCAGTATTTTTTTCCCGGCACTTAAAGACCAAGATGAAAAACAGATAACAGCACCATCGGAAAGCCTGGCAAAGGGAACTGAAAGGGTTCTTTTTGTTGATGATGAAAAAAACATTGTTGATCTGTCATTGAAAATATTACAAAAACTTGGATACGATGTTGAAGGCAAAACCTGCCCGCTTAAGGCGGTTGCAAAATTTAAAGATGATCCAAATTATTTTGATTTGGTGATAACCGACATGACCATGCCGAAAATGGATGGCCTGGAATTATCTAAAGAACTAAAAAAAATTAAGCCTGATTTATCCATCATCATGTGCACTGGTAATAGTTCAATACTGGATGGAAAAACAACAAAGGAACTTGGTGTTTCTGCCGTTGTTATGAAGCCGGTTGCCATGGCAAAAATTGCCGACGTTATTCGTGATGTTTTATCTGAACCTGTCAACAAAAATATATAAGGACTAATAGGTATGAAATGGATTGACCTGAGAAGCGATACTGTAACCAAACCCACCAAACCAATGCTGGAGTCCATGGTCCGGGCCGAGGTTGGAGATGATGTATACGGAGAAGACCCCACTGTTAACCTGCTTGAAAAAACCGCTGCCAAAATCACCGGCATGGAAGCCGGCCTCTTTTGTGCCAGCGGCACCCAGAGCAATTTGCTGGCCTTGATGGCCCATTGCAATAGGGGGGAGGAATATATTGTGGGACAGATGGCCCATACCTATCGCTACGAAGGCGGAGGCGCTGCCGTGCTGGGAAGTATCCAGCCCCAGCCTCTGGATTTTGAACCCGACGGCACCCTTGACCTTGCAAAGGCAGCCCAATTCATCAAGCCCGATGATTTCCATTTTGCCAAAACAAAATTATTATGTCTTGAAAACACCCATGGCGGAAAAGTGCTGCCTCTGGGCTACCTTGCCCAGGCTCGAACCTTTGTGGATGACCACAAGCTTTTGCTTCACCTGGACGGGGCCAGGGTATTTAATGCTGCTGTTAAATTAAATGTTGCGTTAGAACAAATCACCAGGCATTTTGACACGGTGTCCTGCTGCCTGTCCAAGGGGCTTGGTGCGCCTGTGGGATCTGTGCTCTGCGGCCCTGAAGATTTCATTCAAAAAGCCAGACGATGGAGGAAAGTTTTAGGAGGCGGCATGCGCCAGGCAGGCATCCTTGCGGCAGCAGGCCTCTATGCCCTGGAAAACCATGTAAACCGGCTTGAGCAGGATCATGAAAATGCCCGGCGACTGGCCGCAGGCCTGTCTAAAATTGATGGAATAGACATTCATCCCGGCGGGGTTCAAACCAATATTCTTTTTGCGAATATTAAAGGGGATATAGGCAAACTGTATCAGCATTTAAAGACCAAAAAAATCCTCATAGACCAATCCAATCATTTACGCCTGGTCACCCACCTGGATATTACCCGCCAGGATATTGACCAGACCATCGGGGTCTTTCACTCTTTTTTTATGTGACGGCCTTTTTTACCTGGCAGACCTGTTGTTTCAAACAAACAGCTGGGGAAAATCCGTAATAATCCCGTCTCCTGACTCAACATCTAATCTTCACCACCCATTTCTTTCAACACCTTACGCATATAAGGTACCCTGTTCGTGAAAATCCCATGTACTTTATATTGAAGAGCTTTCTTAAGGTCCTTTTTACTGTTGACAGTAAAAGAATTTACCTTTTTTCGTAAAGAACGTGCAATCTTCACAGTTTCATCAGTAAGATAATCAATATTGGGATGAAGATACTTAACCTTTGTTTCGATAAGCCGGGCTTTCAGGTCTGCCGGTGGTTCATTAATAAGAAGAGCTGTCTTCAATTTTGGCCTGTAGTCAGCAAGGACAAGAAGAGGCAGATGAAAAAACGATGAAATGATAATCTGTGACGAAATTTCATAGTGTTCTATCATATCAACGATTTCTCTTTCCAGGTGCTTTTCC
>DAOWDR010000289.1 GCA_030638935.1 Desulfobacteraceae bacterium
AGGACAACAAACTTGACGAAACCGAACAGGTTCTCAAGAATGCCATGGACCTCTCCTGTGAGAGCATGCTGACCATTGACCCAAAAGGTGGTGTCACCCGGTGCAACCCCCTGGCAATGAAGCTTTTTTCATTCTGCGATCTTTATACCCGGTCTGCATTTCATATTTTGCCGGAACCGGTTGTGGACAAAATCCTTGACGGCAATCACCTGAAGGAGACCCGGGTTATGATCAGCGACAGGCAAGCCTTTGTGTCTGCCCGGCCGATTTTTTTAAATGAACGATTCAACGGGACTGTTCTGAGTATCCGACACAAAAAAAGCAATTCTGATAATTCACCCACCCCCCTGCAATTGCCCGGCAGCCCCCTTTCCCTCACCTCCATACTAGGAAAAAGCCCGGGCATCCTCCAGATCAAGGAGATGACCACCCGACTTTCCCGATCCAGATCCACCATTTTGATCACAGGAGAGACGGGAACTGGCAAGGGACTTTTAGCCAAAGCCATCCACCATACAGGTTCCAGATCCAAGGGGCCGTTTGTGCCGGTCAATTGCGCCAGCATCCCGGAGACCTTATTTGAATCTGAATTATTCGGGTATGAGGAAGGGGCCTTTACCGGTGCTAAAAAGGGAGGAAAACCAGGCCGGTTCGAACTGGCCGAGGGTGGGACCCTGTTCCTGGATGAAATCGGAGAAATGCCCCTGCACATGCAGGTAAAACTGTTAAACGTACTCCAGGATTATGCCCTCCAGAGGGTGGGCGGCATCACTGTCACCCCCATTAATGTACGGATAATTGCCGCTACCAACCAGGAGCTGGACACCCTGGTCAAGGAAAAAAAATTCAGGGCAGACCTCTTTTACCGCCTCAATGTCATCCCCATGGACCTGCCCCCATTATCAGCCCGGAAAGAGGATATCCAAATCCTGGCCCAAGCCTTTCTTAAAGATTCCAACCAGAACACCGGCAAAGATATTTGCCGATTTTCTAACCCTGTAATGGAAGCTTTCCATGCCCATGACTGGCCCGGCAATATAAGGGAACTTCAGAATATTATTGAATATAGTGTCAACATGGAAGACAGTGACACCATCACCCTTGAAAGCCTGCCCCAGCGTTTTTTAAAAAGCCAAAACACCCCTTTGGGCATAAAGCCCTCTTTAACAACTCCCCTCCCCCCGGATATCCGGTCCGCCGCAATGACGGCCCAGATGGAGACCATTATATCCTGCCTGGACCGCCACGGCCATGATGTCCGGGGAAAAACCCTGACAGCAAAGGAACTGGGCATCAGCCTCAGGACCCTGTACCGAAAACTCAAGCCCAGGGAAAAAGACAATTGACAAAAAACAAATAATTTAATAGAAATAACCACTCTTCTGCCTGAAGGCAGAAAAAAAAACGAACGAGTAAATATAATAATTACAAAGCCACGAAGGCCAGATATTTTCCTTTTTTAAAGGAAAATGGTTCTTTTGTGGCTTTTTTATTTTTGGAGATAAAATGAACAGATCAATATCCATATGGCTTTGTATGATTTCCCTGATTTTTACGGCAACAGCAGAAGCCCAAACAACAAAACAAATCACAGATGCAGCAGGCAGAACCATCCTCATCCCGGAAAAAGTGGATCATATTATCTGCTCTGGTCCCGGATGTCTCAGGCTTGTGTCCTACCTGGGTGCCCAGTCTCTTGTGGTGGGTGTGGATGACATTGAAAAACGCAATAATACATTTGATGCCCGTCCCTATGGCTTTGCCAATCCGCAATTTAAAAAACTTCCGGTTTTCGGCGGTTTCCGGGGGCGGGACGTTCCTGAAAAAATCATCAGCCTTCCCACCCTGCCCCAGGTGATTTTCAAAACCTATGCCAGCTCTGGATATGATCCAAGCAAGCTCTCAAAAAAAACCGGGATTCCCGTAATCACCCTTGAATACGGCGACCTTGCCCACAAAAGGAAAGACTTTTACAAGGCCCTGACCATCCTGGACCAGGCTCTGGACAAACAAGCCAGCGCCAGGGAATTGATTTTATTTTTTGACAGCCAGATCCAGGAATTGGAAAATAGGACAAAAAATATTCCAGATGCCCAAAAAAAGACCTGCTTTGTGGGGGGCATTGCATTTAAGGGACCCCACGGTTTCCAGTCCACAGAACCCCAGTATCCGCCCTTTCAATTTATCAATGCCAGAAACATAGCAAAACCTTCCGGCAATGCAAAAAAACTTAGCCAGACCAATTTTTCCAAGGAAAAAATCCTGACCATGGACCCCCAGATTCTTTTCCTGGATCTTTCCACCCTTCAGATGGGCGAGGACCAGGGCGGTCTGCACGAACTTAAAAATGATCCTGTCTACCAGGG
>DAOWDR010000718.1 GCA_030638935.1 Desulfobacteraceae bacterium
ATCCAGTTTTACACCGGCATGGAGGGTGCATGTTTTCCACTAGTGACCTGACATTTCAAGCAGGGTTCCAGGGTTCCATTCCATGGGTTTACTCCTTTATTTTTAAAGGGTTATATCGGTACTGCACATAATGGATTTTAGGCTATGCTTTCAACCCGGTTACGGCCATTGGATTTGGCAAGGTAAAGGGCCTTGTCTGCCCGTGATATCATGGCTTGGGTGTCATCCCCTTTTTTAAAGCTGGTGACACCAAAACTGGCTGTCTGCCTACCTGCCTGGCCAAAGCTTTCTGTCCCGATTCGGCGGCAGAGGGTTCCGGCCATGTGGGAGGCATTTTGAAGGTTGATTTCGGGACAGACAATGAGAAACTCTTCTCCTCCCCACCTGCCAAGGATATCCGTCGTCCTTATGTTATTTTTAACCAGGCTTGCAAATAGTTTTAAAACCAGGTCTCCGGTCTGGTGGCCAAAGGTGTCGTTAACAGCTTTGAAAAAATCAATATCAATAATTATGATGGAAAGATCCCGGTCATGGCGGATGGATCGTTTGATTTCCCGTTCAAAGGCGCCTTCGATGTGCCGGCGGTTAAAGATTCCGGTCAGGCTGTCTGTTGCAGATATGTATTCAAGTTCTTCAGTTTTTTGACTAAGCTTTTCGTTGGTAACGGCGATCTGTTTATTCAGCCGGAATAAATTCCGGTTCCATAACACCACGATGACCAGGATGATCCCGGCAATGGAAAGGGATTTCCACAAAAGGGTATAGTCTGGTTTGTGTTCCAGTTCACTTCCAAGCCATTTCTGGTAGATCATGTCAAGTTCCGGGGTGCTTAAGGATCTGACCACCTTGCTCATTATGGAATGAAGCTGTTTGTTTTCTTTTTGTACCCCGATGCGCAGGTCTGCTTTAATTGTAGTATGACCTGCCACCTTAAGGTTGGTCAGGCCGGTTTTCCGTATATAATGGGAGGCAACGGGCAGGCTTAAAATTGCGGCATCCAATTGTCCTGTGGAAACTTCTATCAGGCATTCCTCAATGGTTTCCACGGGGATATAGTTCAGTCCCGGGTATTCTTGAATCACTTTTTCAATTATATTGCTGGTTGCCACCATGCCGGTATTCTTGGATTTAAGGCCGGGAATACCGGAAATAAAGGGAAAATCTTCCCGGGAAATAATAACTACATTATAATCCATGAAAGAGGAGGTAAAATCAAGCCGGTCTTTTTTTCCCACGGTTTTACTGATCATGGGGATGATGTCACATCCACCTGTTTCCACCTGGCTTACTGCATCTGCAAAGGAGAGGGCCGGGTTTATCTGAAATGGGATTTTTAGTTTTTCTTCAAAGATTTCCAGAAAATCAGATGTCATGCCAATGACCTGGTTTCCCTGGATTGCTGAAAAGGGCATCCGTTCAGGCGGCACACAAACCCTGATCTGTTTTTTGTTTTTCAGCCAGTTTTTTTCTTCCGGGGTAAGCCCCACATCTTCCTGGCCGATCTGTCGTCCTGATCTGGAAAACCATTTTTCCTTGAGCAGTTCCATTTCAGATAATGTGACGCTGGCAAGGGCCTTGTCCAAAATGGAAAATAAAATTGGGTTGGTTTTTAGTACGGCAAAGTGCATGGAGGATGTTTTTTGGAGGATTTCATTTTTCAGCCATTGGGAAAGTTCAAGATCGGTGAACCCGAATTTTTTTATAAAATACCGGGCAATTCCCTCCTGTTCCACAGTGGCTGATACCTTGCCCTGGTCCACATACTCAAGGGCCTGGCGGCTGCTTTCAACTTCGATGATATGGACCCCTGGGTAATGGGTTTTAAAAAACTCAATGGAGGACCACCCCTTTGGCAGGGCAATGATTTTTCCTTCAAGATCATTTAGAGTGTGGATATCCAGGGTGTCGGATCTGAAAATAAGTACATTTTTACTATGGTAGTAAGGGGTGGAGAATAATGCTTTTTTTTGCCGTTCCGGGGTGAGGCTCAGGGAATGGATCACATCCAGGCTACCGTCAAAGAACATTTCCACCAGTTCATCCCAGGTGTATCCGTTGACATAGGTTATGGAAAGTCCTGATTTCCGGGCCAGAAGATCCATTAAATCAATGCCGAATCCGGCAGGCTTGCCATCGGCAATAAAGTCAAAGGGCGGCCAGTCAAATTCGTTGGCCACTGTAATCCCAGGGCGGGTATTAATAAAGGCTTGTTCTTCTGGTGTGTATTGTTTGGTTTCCCCGGCATTTGGGTCCTGATTGGTCTGTGACCTGTGACCTAATTGTGGGCCGGTGGTGTTTGCATGGACAAGGGGGGTAAAAATCAAAAAAAATCCAAGGCAGACCAAAAATTTGCAAAAAAAATGTTTTATTCTATGATACAAAAATAAGGCTCCTTTAAGTTTAGATGAATCCAATTCTAACCACTCAAATTTTTTATAAAGTTAGCATGTTATCCAATCCTATAAAAGCATCTTTTTGCACTGGGTATTTAATTTAGGCGTATTCCCCATGGATATCCAATTGTTTATTCCTTTCCGATTAAAAAAATACCATAGGCGGCAAATAGGTTGGGAAGAAAGTTAACCATTTTGCCCTGGTGGCCTTTGGTGTTAATGGCTGCTTTTTTTAGAATTTTAAATCCTGTCTGGTCTGCAAACCCCTTAAAATCATCCAGGCTCAATACCCGGATATTGGGGGTGTCATGCCAGGAATATGGCAGCTCCTTTGTCACTGGTGCACAGCCCGAGATAGCCAATTTTGTCCTGATTTTTATATGACCGAAATTGGGGAAACTGACCACTCCCATCTTCGCCACCCTGAGCATGGAGCGGATCAGGGCTGCAGGCTCATATACCTGCTGGAGGGTCTGGGAGCAGATGGCATAATCAAAGGCATTGTCAGGATAATCTTCAATCTCTTCATTAATATCACCCTGGAGAACCGAGAGTCCTTTTTCAATACATTTGACCACCTTGGATTCTTTGATTTCTATTCCCCGTTCAACAACCTGTTTTTCTTTTTTAAGCCAGTAAAGCAGGTCTCCTTCACCGCATCCCAGGCCCAGAATCTTAGATCCCGGGGCAATCCAGGAGGAAATGATCTTCAGATCATATCGCAGCGTCATGGGCAACACTCCTTAAAAAACCGGCTATGAGGTTATCAAGGCGGGGGTCCGGCAGTAAAAACGCATCATGCCCCCACTGGGCATCAATTTCGCAAAAGCTGACATCCATGTCATTTTTTTTCATGGCTTTGACCATCTCCTTTGACTGGTAGGTGGGATAGAGCCAGTCCGAGGAATAGGAGATCACCAGAAATTTTGCCCTGCACCTTGAAAAGGCTTTTACAAGGGAGCCCTTTCCATATTCCCTTGCCAGGTCAAAATAGTCGGCAGCCTTGGTGATATACAAAAAGGAATTAGCATCGAATCTTTCGATAAACTTATTGCCCTGGTATTGGAGATAGGACTCCACCTGGAATTCAGCCCCGAATTCAAAGCTTAAGGCACTACGGTTCTGGAGTTTTCTTCCAAATTTGAGCCGCATGGATTCGTCGGACAAATAGGTGATGTGGCCGATCATTCTGGCAATGGCCAGGCCCATGTCCGGCTTTTTCCCGCCATAATAGGCGCCATTATTCCAATTGGGATCTGCCATGATGGATTGCCTGGCAACTTCGTTAAAGGCAATGGCCAGGGCTGAATGGCGGCAGGTGGTTGCCAGGGGGAGGGCAGAAACCACCATGTCCGGATACCGGATACACCATTCCAAAACCTGCATCCCCCCCACAGATCCGCC
>DAOWDR010000034.1 GCA_030638935.1 Desulfobacteraceae bacterium
AAATCATGCATCCCGGTTTTTTTAAATCAGGTTTCGTTACTTCCCTCATTTTCCTCAACATTGGCTTCCATTACCATCATGCATTCATGGCATTCCAAATGAATATTGGGAACATCGCCATATTTTTTTTTAAGTTCTTCCTCGGACATCTCAGCTTCGCCGCCGCAGCCACATTGGGGGCAGGAGGTGGTTATCCTGTATTTTTTTTTGCCCATGATTTTCTCCTTTGCTTATTCTTTACCGGTTATTCTCGGATCAACGGAGTTACCGGCACAATCCGGGGTATAACAGGAATTATCTACAAAGGAACATTCTTTTTTGCAGGATGGACATTCCTCCGGGGGTGTGTCGGCTTCCAGGCTGTATCCGCATTTATCACATATCCAACTGACCATGATCTGTCTCCTTTATTTGAAGTTAATCCATAATATAAAGAATAATACCTTCAAAAATCATGCCAGATCCCTCTTCCCATATCTTTATGTTGAGATCCCCCGGTTTTTTCGAATGGCAACACAGGTTAAACGCTTTTTTGGGCACTGGTTTGTAACGCTCAAGGGAAAAATACCAACTGCATTAAAACTTAAGGATGGTAAATGCAGTACAAAAGTGATTCCCATTACCATAGCATAAATCCAATACCAGGCAAACCAAATTACTCCTTTAAAAATCTTTGGCCGGAACAGGCAGGGCATGATAAAATAATAAAAACATGCCTGAAAAGCTATCCCCTGGATGCATGTCTCACTACAACCGGGGGATAGCTTTTACGAACCTACTATAAAAACTCTGAGACATTTTTGTCTCCAAGAAAATTCATCCTTAAAATTTTTCGCAAAGGCCCTTGGCATATTGATGACAAGCCTTCAGGCCTTCATCTGTCTCCATAATCGCTTCTGTAAGATTTAATGGCCCAAGGTCTGATACATCCATTTTAAATACATGCTGCATGGTTTCAAAAATCATGGGAGCTGCTTCACCACTATGTGTATGTGATCCAAAAGCACCGCCCATCTTCCCTGTTAAATTGGCGCTTTCAACTAAAAACAAAAATTGTTTCATTCCCCCCGTCATATCTTTATGGTAGGTGGGGCATCCAAAAAGGTAAGCGTCATATCCGGACAAATCTGTCTCTTTTTTTATGGAGGATATTTTTGCCACTTTAGTTTCGTTTCCAGACATTCTAACACCCTCGGCCAAATAATTAGCCATTTTATCAGTGGTTCCAGCTCTACTGGTGTACGCTATCAATACTTTTTTCATATTGCCCTCTCCTAAACTTGGTTAAAAGATTATTCCCAATTGGGACTTAAAAACGCCTGAAACCTAATAGAGCATAAATTATGCCACCACTCTTTCCCCCGGAAATATTTGACGGGACCGGGGAAGGGATCTTTGGTTATTGATTCATATTGACAAGGCATTACCTTCTGGGATATTCAAATTTCTTATAAAATATAAAAAGGACATGATATGAAACAGATGAAAAAAATATGTGTATATTGCGGGTCAAGCCCTGGAAGGCACCCGGAGTATCTGGCAGCAGCCAGGTTTCTGGCTGAAGAATTGTTGTCCCGGGAAATCGGACTGGTATATGGCGGAGCCCATGTGGGCATCATGGGAGAGATTGCAGATACGGTTCTTAAAGGTGGCGGGGAGGTCATTGGTATCATGCCCCGGGCCCTGGTGGACAAGGAGGTGTCCCATCCC
The DNA here is from genome assembly GCA_030638935.1 of Desulfobacteraceae bacterium. GTDB lineage: Bacteria > Desulfobacterota > Desulfobacteria > Desulfobacterales > Desulfobacteraceae > NBML01. Next base: position 1,711 of record DAOWDR010000034.1, read on the forward strand.
GGTTTGACCGAGCTTAAGATTGTTGATTCAATGCACCAGCGCAAGGCCATGATGGCAGACCTGTCCCATGGATTCATTGCCCTGCCAGGGGGGCTTGGAACCATTGAAGAGTTATTTGAAGCCCTGACCTGGGCCCAACTGGGGTTCCACAAAAAACCCTGTGGCCTTCTCAATGCAAAGGGTTACTATGACCATTTATCAGCCTTCCTGGACCACACTGTTGAGGAGGAGTTTGTAAAGGATGCCCACCGGGCCATGCTAATTGTTGAAAAAGACCCGACCATACTTCTGGACCGGTTTGCAACCTATGAACCACCAGAGGTAAACAAATGGATTGACAGGAAAAACACCTGAAAGGCCTTTACACATGAAAATTAAATATATGAAAACTAAACATCGGATGATCAAACAATGGGCTACCGGGACCCTCTGTTTTTTTCTCCTGACCCTGGCAGCCCATGCAGGATCCCCTGTATGGAAGGTGAGCCAGGGGGACCGCCACTTCTATCTGGGAGGGACCATTCATATCCTGGGGGAATCAGACTACCCCCTGCCCAAGGCCTTTGATGCAGCCTATGACAACTCTGACACCCTGGTCTTTGAGACAGATATCCAAAAAAGCCAAGACCCAAAATTTACCAAAGCCTTTATGGCAAAAATGGTCTACCAGGACAATAGGACCCTGGAAAACTTATTAACACCTGCCACCTTCCGTGGGCTTAAACTCTTTGCAGCAGATCGGGACATACCGGTTGAAGCCATGAATCAATTCAAACCCGGCCTGGTTCTGATAACATTGACCCTGACGGAAGTGGAGCGACTGGGGGTTGCAGGAATCGGGGTTGATGAATTCTTTTTTTCCAAAGCTGCCAGGGACGGCAAAGCAATGGATCATCTTGAAAGCCTTGAAGAACAAGTATCTCTCTTTGAAAACATGGGAAAAGGGAATGAAGATGAATTGATTTCCTATATTATCAAGGATCTGAAAAGCCTGCCGGGTTTACTGCCTGTCATGAAAGCCGCCTGGAAAACAGGAGATAACCCGGGCCTTGACAGGGCGATACTGGCCCCGCTGAAAAAAGATTTTCCTGAACTTTACCAGTCCATGTTTGTAAAACGAAACCGGAACTGGATGCCCTGGATTCAAACAATGGCGACCACGCCCGAGGTTGAGTTTATTTTGGTGGGCGCAGGCCATTTGGTGGGGGAACATGGGCTTTTAACCCTGCTCAGAGACCAGGGGTTCACCATTACAAATCAATAAGTCCTAATAAAAGTTGAGCAAATTGATTCTGGTTCATCCCCATGCCTTCTTTGGCATACAGGGAGACAGAAGCTGTGCCATCTGCGGTGTTGTATATAATAAAATTTTGCTTTTCATTGCGCAAGGCCGTTGCCCTCGGTTCACATACTATCACTCTGGCTTTATAATCAGCAATTCTCGGTAACAGATACTTATTGCACCATACTCTGAAAAATTTGATCTGAATATTATTAGTGAGAGTTCTAACCGACCGGCCGGGGAAGATTGCAGCGTACTGATTGAACAATTTCTACAGGTTCTAAATTGCGCTACGCTAAAAGCCGTGAACTGCGGTCCAGTAGGTCCTCAAACAGCACGTCTTTCTTAACGCTCCACTGCATTAAGAACCTGT
>DAOWDR010000326.1 GCA_030638935.1 Desulfobacteraceae bacterium
ACTGCTCTAACTCTGTAACCAAGAAGCAAGGCTGTGACACCGCCGTAAAAGTTTTCAACAATGGCCTCAGTCGCCAGTGAGTTCCCGATTCGGCTTGGAGGCATCTGTGCGAAGTCCCATGACGATTGGCAAGACGTTGAATGGCAAATTCAGCAGCTCCAAAAACCAAGAAAACACAGAACAAAATTAGTCCAACTTTGATTCTTAGTGACATGGGCATTCCTTATTATCTGCTTTTTCCCATAATAGTATTCTGGAAAATTATTCAACCTTTCTGTTTAACTGCAGCTCCTCTGTCTCAACAAAGATAATTCCACATTATATATTAAGGCCAATTCCAAATCAATGGAATATCCAGGGCAAATCTCTTGACAATATTTTGGTGTTTTGGTACCAAGGTATATAAATTAAATCTAAAGGGACTGCCATGAAAATTATTAACAAAGATTTTACCCTGCTGCTGGCTGGGCAGCTGGTTTCCCAGGTGGGGGATAAATTCCATATGATTGCCCTTTCCTTCTGGGTGCTTAAAACCACTGGATCATCGGGGAAAATGGGGATGGTGCTGGCCGCTTCCCTGGTCCCTTCCCTGATCCTTGGATTCTTTTCCGGCACTTTTATTGACAGATATTCCCGGAAAAGCATTATTGTGGGCACCGATCTGCTGCGGGGGCTTGTTCTTCTTTGTTTCGCCCTTTTGTTTATTGCCGGAAGGATGGATTTTTACCTGATCCTGATTCTCCAGGTGATCCTGTCAGTGAATGCTGCTTTTTTTGATCCGGCCATCCCTTCGGTTATCCCCCAGATTGTGGATAAAGATCAATTGGCACAGGCCAATGGTCTTCATCAGTTTGTGAACGGGTTTGCCCTGGTGGGAGGAGCCATGCTGGGGGGGATGGTTGTTGCGGGCTTCGGCTATGTGTGGGTGTTTCTTCTGAATGCCGTATCTTTTCTCCTGTCTGCCCTGTTTGAATCTTTCATCGCAATTCCCCCTATCACGGTGGAAAAGAAAAATTCCTATGGATTTGACATGAAACAAGGCTATCAATATTTTTTTAAAAACCAAGATCTTATGATCCTTTTGTTCATGGTTATGGTCATTCATTTTTTTGTGGGTTCCATTGAGGTGTTCATGCCCGTGATTGCAGACAGTATTTCAAAGGATGGCCCAAAGACCCTGGGTTTTTTCCATGCAGCCTTTGGCGGCGGCACCATTGTCATGGCGCTCGCCATTGGCCTGTGTGGCGGTATGGTTGGCGGCCTGGGAATCATGAGCAAAGAGAAGCTTGCCTTATTTGCCGGTACTTTTTTTATCGGGGGCGTGTTTGTGGTATCTTCCTTTATCCAGGGCAGTTCGATAGCCATGATATGTGGCTTTCTTTTCTGTCTGTTTTTGATGGGATGCGCCCTTATCCTGGCAAGTGTCGCTTTTAAAACCCTTCTTCAGAAAAATATGGATAACCGATACTCAGGCCGTGTCTTTGCCCTGGCAGGTTCCCTGGGTAACGCCTCCATCCCCGGTGCCATGATTCTCTATGGGTTTTTGCTGGACCAATTTGATTTCCATGGTTTGCTATTGTTTACAGGTCTGCTATTAATGCTTACGAGCCTTATATCATTTATCTTGTACAAGGAGAAAAGAGATGACCCGAAAAAGCACGGCACCTGCATCTGCTTCCCGGAAAATCCAGCGGGTACAAACAGGGGTCCGCATTGAAAAACGCCTGCTCAAAGTTCTGAAAGGGCTGGCCGAATATCATGATATGACCCTGGGGGACTTAATCGAAGGAATTGTTCTCCATTCCTTTGAGGGCAAAACCCCCTTTAGCGGGGAGAATTTAAAGAGAATTACAGATTTGAAAAAAATCTATGGTCTGGACCTGACCAGTCAGGACAGCCACAAACTTGTGGAGTCCTGACCAGATTCGCCTGAATAAGGCGGGCCGTTTAATGGGAATGGGAGTGTTTTGGATTCTGCTTTAAATTAATTAAAAAATTATAAATGATCAGAGCCGTAAGAATCAGGGCAGCAATCATCTGAATCTGATGGGGAATCATCTCCGATGCCTGCCCGACAACCGCCTGTGCCTCTATCCCGAGAAATCCGTAAACCCAGTCAACAAAGAATCCCATTGAGAGCGAACAAATTGCAATCATTGACAAATAAATCATAAGCGCCCGGGTGTTGAAAATATTTTTGACTATGTTGATGGTGGCTGCATTTGTGGCAGGTCCTGCCAGTAAAAATACCAGGGCAGCCCCGGGGTTCAGGCCTTTAAGGATCAGGGCGGCGGCAATGGGGGTGGAGGATGTGGCGCAGACATACATGGGGATGCCGGCTGCCAGCATTGCAAGCATGGACAAAAATTGATGGTCATTGGCCCAGACCGTCAGGTCATCGGGAAAAAAGAAGGTAATGATCCCTGCGATAAAAACACCGATGATAAAGGGTTTGGCAATGTCTGTGACCAATTCGCCATATGCATATTTTAACCCTGCAATCAGTCGTTGGACCAGGGGCGCATTTTCAGAAACACCTGCACCGCAGGTGGAAGAGCAGCCTCAGCCACCGGTTTCTTTTATGGGAAGAGATGGGGCAGGTTCATTGTTGCCCCAATAATTTTGGGCAATACCCGTGCATACAGCGGTGAAAAAACCTGCCACCGGCCGGATAACGGTCATGACCGGATCCAGCATTGCATAGGAGATGGCAATGGAGTCCACCCCTGATTCGGGGGTGGCAATCATAAAAGAAAGAGCTGCCCCGTCGTTGGCCCCCTGTTTTTTTAGCCCGGTTGCAACGGGAACAACTCCACAGGAGCACAGGGGAATGGGTATCCCGAAAAGTGCAGATAAAAATACCGGTTTGATTTTACCGGTTCCCAAATATTTTTTGATTTTGTCAGCCTTGAAAAATACATAGAGAATACCTGCCACCAAAAAACCGAAAAGCATGTAGACAGCAACGTCCAGGTAAATATTCCAGGATTCTTTCAAGATTTCATATACAATATTCATTGGATATCCTTAAATTCAGTGTTTTTAATATTTTATGGGTTCAATGTTTTACGTGGTCAAGACTATAATTGATCAGGGAGATCACATGGTCATCATCAAGGGAATAATAGACAACCTTTCCTTCTCTCCTGTTTTTAACAATTTTCAAAGTTCTTAAAACTCTAAGCTGGTGGGATATGGCTGATTCGGTCTGGTTACAGATCACGGCGATGTCACACACGCAATGTTCCCGTTTTAACAGGGCCAGTACAATTTTAAGCCGGGACGGGTCACTGAGTGCTTTAAATATTTCTGCCATTCCCGAAATATTTTTTTGGTCAGGAAGGGTTTTTATGGTTTTGTTCACGTTGACTTCATTTATACATCTATCCGTACATACATTCATTTATCACCTCTTCATTTGAGCAATTGTTCATATGTTAAGCCAAAATATCCCCCATGTCAAGAAAAATAATGGGGGATGTGTGCATAGGGTATTAAAGTAAAGGGTGTTATTCCGGTCCCATGTTTTCCATAACCATGCTGGCATCCAGGACCGCCGTGTATATAAGGTTGGAATGTTTTTTTTCCTTGATGATACCGTCGGAGCCAATTTCCATGTAGGAGGGGCTGATGGCGCCGCCAATGGCGTATATGCCCTTCATGTTTGTTTCAAGGTGGTCGGAAAGCATTAGCAGGCGTTCGCCCTCCTTGGCAATCTTGCAGATGTTGCCTGTGCAGGTGATTTGCTGGAGTTGCAGGCTGTCAAAAATAGCAGAGGGTCCATGGGTGCCGATACAGGCAATGACATTTTTCATGGGAAAACTCATGCCCTGGTAAATATACAGGTCGTTGTCCATGGCAACATTGGATGCCTGGTGGATATAGAGCCGGTCAATCCCGTCTGCATCCACTTCCCCAATCTTGGGGACTGCCCTCTGGAGAATTTTGATCTGGCCACCCAGGAGCATCTCTTCTCCAAGATCCCGGGCCGTGTCTTTGTTGATTTCAAATTTTTCCTTGATGTGGGCCCAATAGACCGAGGTGGCATCATTGGCTTCCCGTTTTATTCTGGAAAGGGATGCAACCACATCGGCTGCGGCATTTCCCCCGCCGATTACCAGAACATTGATCCCGATATAGTCTTCTCCGTTTTCGATATTTCTGGCCACGGTCTTGGCTTCACCGTATATGCCGAGGTCATTGGGGATATTGCTGCCAAAGGCCAGAATGATATTGGAGGTTAGATAAGAACCCTGGTTTGTTTTCACCATATAATCGGGATAGGTTCCTTCAATGGCCTTGAACTCTTCATCGAAACTGATCTTAAGATCAAGGGCCTCTTTCACGGCCCTTGCCTGGTCAATATAGGCTTCCACGGGAATCCGTTCGTCGGGCGGGCGGACCTCATCCACTGGAAAAGGTTGGGTATATCTTTTGGGAATGGTGGGATAGACTTTTTTCCCCTTTGGATAGGTATCAATAATTCCCTGCATGGGGTTTTTGCCTTTTTCCAGGATGACATAGGACAGGTTCTTTTGTTTTGCCAATATCCCGGTAGCCATCCCGCCGGGGCCTGATCCGACAATGACCATGTCCAATTTTGCAGGCATGGGTCTCCTCCTTAAATTGTGAATGCAAATTTCAATTCAAAAAATGATCAAGCTTCAATTTACCACAGGGATAAGGAGGTTGTCCATTTAAAAAATCTGTATTTAAACAACTGGTAAAATCAGGTGATTTGTGGCAGTTAGTTAATGGAATGGCCTTGTAAACCAAGATAAAAGGAGTAGTCTATTCAGCCAAATCCTCCGATGTGTCCATGGTCATGGTGGGTGGTGTTTTGCGGGTAAGGGAGGGAAAATTGGTATGAAAGAGATGCCGCCTGGCTGCCAGGGTCGGGACAGACAGGCGGCCGGATAATGTTTGCCAAGGAGATGGGGGGTTGCTTTTAGGAAAACAACTTCCTTCATTATCCACACTTGGTAATCTTAAATTTATTTTTATAGTTAAAGTTAGTATTTGTCAATATAATTTTATTTATTCGCATGAAATAAATCATACTAACTAAAAACAACTAAAAATAACTTTTATTGAGTTTGAACCCTGGCGTGTACACCCTAACCTGGGAATAAATTTTGTGTTGTCACACAGAGGATTCCAGTATATAAACCAGATCAGAAAGATGTGAACCGTTTTAAAGGAGTAGTCCATGTTACAGCCGATTTTCATCAAAGCTACCAGCCTGTCAGATGCCTGGTTTCAAACCCTTTACCAATGTGTCGAAAGGGGCCGGTCCTTTACCATCAACCGGGGGTCCTTTGAAGGCCAGAAACGACTTGAATTTGATTATATTACCATTCACATCACCCACCCGGCGTCAATTCCCCTGCTGCCCAAGGTGAACCCGGTCCTGGGATTTCCCGATCCTGTAGATGAAGA
>DAOWDR010000212.1 GCA_030638935.1 Desulfobacteraceae bacterium
GCTATAGTCATTATCAGCTCTTTTTTAAATTTTAAGGAATAAGGACCTTGCCTTGTCCCGGGTCATGATGCTTTTCCAGTCCTTGCCCAGACAGTTTTCCCACAGGGGATCAAGGCCCAAAGCCACGGTGATCATGGTCTCCATCTGGGTCTCGGAAAGGTTGGCCGTAAGTCCCCTGGGAATATCAATTCCGGTTTGTTCCATCATGGTCCTAAACTCTTTTACCCCGTCAGGATAGTATTCTTCAAGGGCATCAAAGGTGATGCAGCAGCCGATCCCGTGGTGGGTTCCTAAGACATAGGAGAGACCATAGGACAGGGCATGGCAGGCCCCGACCTGGGAATAGGCAATGCTCATTCCGCCGAAAAAGGATGCCATCATCAATTTGTCATCTTTGTCTTGGTGATTATCGATAAAAACCTGTCTGCAAAGGGCCAGGGATTTTTCCCCATAGGACTTGGAAAATTCATTCAAAAAGGTGCCTTCCAAGGATTCCACACAATGAATATAACAATCCATCCCCGTGTAAAAATGCTGGTCTTTGGGCACGTTTTGTATCAGTTCCGGATCCAGGACTATCTGGTCAAAGACCGTGTAATCCGAGTTCATGCCCAGTTTTTTTTCAGGACCTGTCAGCACGGTGGTCCGGGAAACTTCCGCCCCGGTTCCCGAAAGGGTTGGTACGGCAGCATGGTAAACGGCCGGGTTTTGAATGAGATCCCATCCCTGGTAAAGGGTGGAAGACCCAACATTCGTCAGCATCAGGGATATGGCCTTGGCAAGATCCATGCTGCTGCCGCCCCCGATGCCGATGACGGCACAGGGCAGGGTAGAACGGGTATTTTTTACTTCCAGGGTCAACTTGTCCACATAGGAGGTTTTGGGCTCGTCATCCACATTAACCCATAATAACAGGTCCTTGTCGTGGAGGGGTATCCTTTTTTCCAGATCCTTTCCCTGGAATACATCATCGGTCACAAATACCGCCCAGGCATCCGTATCAGTCCGTTGTTTCTCAATGATTTCGTCCATCTGTGAAAAACAGCCCCTTCCAAAGATGACATTGGGAACCAGTTTGAAATTTCTAAACATGTTTATCCTTTAATTATGCTTGAATGATCTGTTTTTTTAACAATTTATGCTTTAAACGGCCTACTCTTTAAATGATTTGATTATTGCCTGGATCCGCTGGTCGATATCTTCTTTGGACCAGGATAACATGATCTGCATGGAAATGGTCCGTTTTATTATGGCATCGGATTCTTCAAGCCTCATATTTTTATAGTCAGGCAGGTTGTCTGCCAGTTCAAAGGCAAGCCGGGCTGATCCTTTTAATTGCTTTAAGTGGTGCCATTTTTTATAATAGTGCCAGTTATTGTCATACCAATAGGGACTTGGGGCACCGTTTTCTGCCAGGTTGGCAGCCACCTGCCTGGCACGGGTCTCTGTGGGCAGAAAAAAGCTTAAAAAGGTGGCTGAATCCCCAAAGGGATCGGGCAGATACCGGAAGCTCACATCGGGCAGTTCTGTCATGGCATCTTTGATCGCTTTTTTGTTTTTTCTCTGGGTTTCAAGGATATGGTCCAGTTTTTTAAGCTGGGCAAGCCCCACTGCTGCATTGAGTTCACTTATTCTGTAATTGGTTCCGATTATGGGATGGTCGTCTGCTCCCCGGTCATGGCCTCCTAAATGGTCATGGCCATGGTCGGCAAACTGATCACACAGTTCATATACCCTGGGGCTGTCGGTGATGATCCCACCGCCTTCACCACAGGTGACGGTTTTGACGGCATCAAAGGAAAAACATCCGGCAAGGCCGAAGGTTCCCAGGGCTTTGCCCTGGAAAGAGGCGCCGATTGACTGGCAGGCATCTTCCAGCAGAATCAGGCCTTTTTTGTCGCAAAAGTCCTTTATCTCATCAATGCGGGCCATGGCGCCGCACATGTGCACCGGTACCACAGCCTTGGTCCGGGGTGTTAATACGGCTTCAAGCCGGTCCGGGTTCAGGCAAAGGGTTTCATCGATTTCTGCAAACACGGGAATGGCACCTGCACTGATCACGGCTTCAAATGTTGCCACAAAGGTAAAGGGCGGGACAATGACCTCGTCGCCTGCACCAATGCCGCAGGCGGCAAGGGCAGTACAAAGGGCTGATGTCCCGCTTGAGCAAAGGTGGCTAAAGGCAGCCCCTGTAATATCCCCCAGTTTTTTTTCAAATTCAAGGGCTTTAAAATGGCCGTTCCTGGCCCCTTCGAATCCGTACCTGAACAGAACCCCGGTGTCAAGGACATCTGTTACCTCTTTTCGTTCCTCATCACCAAATATTTCAAAACCAGGCATGGCATACTCCTTATAGTTTATTTTAGGGATTTTATATAAAATGTAAGGATAAATATCACACTCTTACCCCAAGTTTCAAGATCTGCCCAAATAAATTGACTTTAATATTACCAGTGTTTATATACTGGATTTATGAGGTGATACCAAAATTGCCGGAATCACCCGGGTAAACTGAAATTAGGCAAATTAAATTATATGATATGGGACAACACAGGATTTAGCCAGTATGAATAAAAGGAAGAAACAAAAGAAAGACACATATACGGGATTTGAACAGGGGGCCATCCGTCCGCCAAGTGAGGCTTACAGCTTGCTTTTCCGACTGACCCGGAACTGCCCCTGGAACCTGTGTACCTTTTGCCGGGTTTATAAGCGAAGAGACTTTTCCCTAAGATCTGTTGAGAATATTATCAGGGATATAGACCTTATTCATACCTATGTGGATAGTATCCGGCAGATCATTATACCCGGCGGGCCAGTGGACCAGGAGGTCATCAATGACCTTTACACAAGTTTTGAAATAAAGGACCGGGTAGCATTTAATGCTGCCATGAACTGGTATGGGTCTGGTATGGAATCCATCTTTCTCCAGGATGCCAATTCCGTGATTATGAAACCCGATGACCTGGTTTTTGTTCTTGAACATATTAAAAAGTGTTTCCCCGAGGTTTCCAGGATAACTTCCTATGCCAGAAGCCACACCCTTGTTAGAATCAAGGACCAGGATCTCAAGAGGATGGCTGATGCCGGGCTCAACCGTATCCATGTGGGCATGGAGACAGGATCGGATAAGGTGTTGAAACAGATCCGGAAGGGGGCCACCAAAGAGACCCATATCAGGGCTGGTTTAAAGGTCAAAGCCGCTGGTATGGAATTGTCTGAATATGTAATGCCTGGTTTGGGCGGCATTGATCTGTCCATAGAGCATGCCATGGAAACCGCATCTGCACTGAATATTATTAATCCGGATTTTATCCGGATTCGAACCCTGGCCGTGACCAATGGTACAAAGCTTGCCCAGGACTGTGAACAGGGACTGTTTGAAAAACCCAGTGACGTGATGATGGCCAAGGAACTCAGGCTTTTCCTTGAAAACCTTGACAACATAACATCCCAGGTCAAAAGCGATCATATCCTGAATCTGTTTGAAACCATCAACGGTAAATTCCCAGAAGACAAGGAAAGGCTTATCAATATCATTGACTCGTTTTTTGATCTTTCGGATGAGGCAAGGGTACTTTACCAGGTGGGCAGGCGCATGGGGTTTTTCAGGGGGCCGGACGACATGGAGAATAGTCCCCACCTGGACCAGGTGAAGCAGGCCTGCACCCATTACGGGGTTACTCTTGAAAATGTGGATAACATCATTGATGAATTGATGAAACGCTTTGTCTGACACGGTATCTGTTTATATCCATGTCCCTTTTTGTATTAAAAAATGCAGTTATTGTGATTTTTATTCCACCAATACCCTCTCTTTTTTGCCGGCCTATGTGAACAGCCTTCAAAGGGAGATTGGGATTCGAACAGGACTTGCCGGTCTGGCCGGCCCGGCCAAAAAAAATGCCCAAACCATTTACTTTGGAGGGGGGACTCCTTCCCTTCTGCCCCTGGAAGAGGTTGAAAAAATTTTGGGAACGGTTTGCGCCTGTTATCAGGTATTACCCAATGCGGAAATTACCTTTGAGGTTAATCCCGGTACGGTGGATGAACCCTATTTATCAGGGCTGAAAAATCTTGGGGTGAACCGGCTTTCCATTGGGGTGCAGTCCTTTGATACAGCTAAAATAAAGGTGTTGAACAGGATACATTCAATAGAAGAGTCCATTGGGGCCATTGGGGCAGCAAAATCAGCAGGATTTGAAAATATCGGCCTTGACCTGATTTATGGCACGCCCGGGGAAACCCGGGAAAAGTGGATACAGGATCTTAAAACAGCCCTGGAGTTTAAAGTTGCCCATCTTTCCTGCTATATGCTGACCCTGGAATCCGGCACCCCCTTGCAGGCCCAATATGAAAAAGGCTTGTTTCAGATGCACGGCCCGGATATTCTTACCGATTTTTTCATGGCAACTTCAACCTTTCTCGGACAGCAGGGGTATGAGCATTATGAAATATCCAATTTTGCCAGGGGAAGGGAAAACAGGTCTCGTCATAATTCAAATTATTGGAATATGACCCCCTATGACGGATTCGGTCCTTCAGCCCATTCCTTTGGTTTCCCTATAGAAAAGGGTCTGGACGCCAGGGATACCTGCCTGGCATCTCCAGAGAGATCATGGAACCCGGCCGACGTGAATGCCTATGTCCAATCGCTTTCATCCGGGGTGCTTCAGGCCAGGGAAAGAGAGGTGCTCTCCTGCCGGCAGCAGATGCTGGAGAGGGTCATGCTGGGGTTGAGAACCAGTGACGGATTTGATATGGCAGTATTTAAAAAAATATCGGGTCAAGGTTATTTAAAGGGTATTACCCCCCTGTTGGCCCGCCTTGAAACCCAGGGGTTAGGGGCAGTCCTGCCAGGATCTGTAAAACGCTTTCAGCTGACCCTTTCGGGCAGGGCCCGCCTTGACAGTATTGTGGAAGCCTTTGCCGACATTATCCTTTAGACTTTTCTCCTCAGTTGGCGGGTGTCACCCACCCGTATGGTCAGGTTAACGGAATCAAAGTATTCGATCAATGGAATCACAAATTTTCTTGAAATTCCTGTCATATCTTTGAATTCCGGAGTGGTGATTTCTTCTTTTTCCTTTAGGAATGAAATAAGCTTTTCTTCAAGGTTGCCAATGGCCTTGGCGTCAAAATTAAGGTCATCCTTTGTCTTTACAATTCGTTTCTCATCAATGAGTATCTGCAAAACATCTTTGGCGGTTTTTTGATCCAGGTTCAGGTCCTGGCAGATGGTCCTGAAAAACGGAGGGGTTAAGCCCTTGGACTGGTAAATTTTGATGATTTTTTCTTTGACTTCGTGCTGGTCCACCTTAAGGGCAACTTTAAAATCCATAAGTTTTACAATATTTTTATCCTGGACAATGGTATTTTCCTTGGCCAGTTTGGTAAACAGAATATTAAAAAATTTTGCATCCTCAATATATTGGAATTTGGATTTGAGTTCTTGGGTGGGCATGCCTTCTTTTAAAGGATTGGCATCATGGTAATCCTTTATTTTTTCAAGAACTTTTGTTTTGAAATCATCAAAAAAGGCCCCGTTGACATAGATTTGTCTCTCCTTGTCTGTCTGGATGATCTCCTGTCTTGCCAGCATTTTCTGGAGGGTTGCGGCAAGTTTTTTATCCGTGAGGTTGGTCATGACCCGCAATTGGTTCAGGGAGAGACCGGCAAATCCCTTTAGGGATAGAAAAAAGGAGATGGTCTGTTCACCATCATCCAGCAGCAATTCTTCAAGTCCCTGGACAACTTTTTTGTCGAACAATTTATGTTTCTGGGAGACCGGGTTCAGTATTGCGCCGCCGCCAATGGTTTTTATAGGGGAATAACTTCTGATGACATACCTGTCCTCTTTAATGCAGCAGACAGGGGACTCCAGACGAAATTGCACAGAGGCCTCGTCTCCGGGCAACAACTCTTCTCTGTCCAGAAGGATCATATATCCTAAAATTTCACTGGTCCCGGAATGAAACCTCACCCTTGTTCTGGGTTTTGCAGGCTTGGCATTGCTTTTCAAATAATGGAAATGGGCATCCACCATATAACTTTCAATGAGGGTGCCAGGGGTGGAGAGAATATCCCCTCTGAAAACAGAGTCTTTGTCAAGGCCCTGGAAATTTATGGCCGTCCTGGTCCCTGGACCGGCATTGTCCACACTGCTGCTGTGAACCTGGATTCCCCTGACCTTGGAAACAATTTTTTTGGGATAGACCATGATATCATTTCCCACATTGATGGAACCCGAGGTCAGGGTGCCGGTGATAACCGTCCCAAACCCTTTCATGGAAAAAACCCGGTCCACGGGCAGCCGGAAAATGGAAGAAAATTTACGTTCGGGAATATTGTCACAAATGGATTCAAGGGTGGCAATAAATTTGTCCAATCCCTGACCCGTTGCAGAGGAGAGGGGAATGATGGGTTTTTCTTCCAGAAAAGTTCCCTGGACAAAATCATTGATATCATCAAGGGCCATTTCCAGGAGGTCTTCATCCACAAGGTCTGTCTTTGTCAGGGCGATGATCCCGTGCTGGATTCCCATGAGATTGCAGATTTCCATGTGTTCCCTGGTCTGGGGCATCACCCCCTCGTCTGCTGCAATGACCATGGTCACCACATCAATGCCGCTGGATCCTGCCACCATGTTTTTGACAAATCTTTCATGGCCGGGCATGTCCACAATGCCGATGTGTTTCCCATTGGGAAGGTCAAGGGAAGCAAAGCCAAGTTCTATGGTAATGCCCCTTTCTTTTTCCTCTTTGAGCCGGTCGGTTTCCACGCCTGTCAATGCCTTGACCAGACTTGTCTTGCCATGGTCAATGTGACCGGCAGTTCCTAAAATTATATTTTTCAATGCAAAACCCCTCCAGGGCCGTTGTTATTGTTTGCGTTTCCTGAAAAAACTAAAGCTATAGGCAAGGGCAACCAGGATGATTCCTGTGATAACCCCTTGGTAAATACCCCATTCCGGCCTGAACAGCCGGATCAGAAGAATGCCGAAGGCAAGGCCAATAATTAGCCTTACCATAAAAATAATCAATGCGTTCATGGGAGGTTCCTTTAATTAATTTGTGTACCAAGGGATAATAGTCAAACAACGGGTCAAGGTCAATCTTAAATATCAGATTGCAACCAGTGAAATTGTTAAAAAAAATAAAAAAAGAGTTGCTAAAAAAAATGGTTTCTGATAGAAAGCGGGAGTTATTTTGAGGTGGGTGTAGCTCAGTTGGCAGAGCACTAGGTTGTGGTCCTGGTTGTCGCGGGTTCGACCCCCGTCACTCACCCCATTCTTTCCTTTCCAGTTTCCTGGAGCCCATATGACTCACATAAAAAGTAAGATCTACAACCATAATAAAAGGGATACGCCCATGGTAACCTCCTTCGTTCAAAGAAGACCCCATTATCTGTTGACATGGCTGCTGACAGTCGGCCTTGTTTTGATTTTGTTTCTTTTGCCGTCCTCGTCCCGGGCAGCAACAGTTGAAAAACTTAAGGACGGCATCTATGCAGAGTTTGAAACAACCAGGGGAATTATCCTGGCAGAGCTCTACTATAAACGTGTCCCCAATACAGTGGCTAATTTTGTGGGGCTTGCCCAGGGCACAAAGGCCTCAAACCAGGCAACAGGTACAAAGTTTTATGACGGCCTGACCTTTCACCGGGTTATTCCCGATTTCATGATCCAGGGTGGAGATCCGGAAGGCAGCGGCATGGGCGGCCCAGGGTATCAATTTGCAGATGAGTTTCATCCTACCCTTACCCACAGCGGCCCCGGGATCCTTTCCATGGCAAATTCAGGCCCCAATACCAATGGGAGCCAATTTTTTATCACCCACAAGGCAACCCCGTGGCTTGATTTCAAACACTCGGTATTTGGCCGGGTGGTAGCGGGCATGGATGTGGTCAATGCCATCCGCAAGGGCGACCGGATTGAAAAACTGATCATTATCCGCAAAGGACCGGACGCCAAGGCTTTTAAAACCGATCAGGCAAGCCTTGATGCTGCCCGTAGCAAATTGCTGGCCCAAAAAGAGGCTGAGATCAAAGAATATAATTTCATATTTGAGAAAAAAATGATGGCCAAACATCCCGGTGCCGAAAAAATACAGTCCGGGCTCATGTATGTGCCTCTGAAAGTGGGAACCGGGCCGGCCATCAAGGCAGGTGACCTGGTAAAAATCCATTATACCGGTGTGCTGGAAGACGGGAAAAAGTTTGACTCATCCCGGGACCGGGGAAAGCCAATCCAATTTGTCATTGGAAAGGGAGAGGTTATCAAGGGATGGGATCTTGGTCTTTCCGGTATGAAAAAAGGAGAGATGAGGCGGCTGTTGATTTCCTATCCTTTGGCCTATGGAGAGAAAGGCTATCCAGGCATTATTCCGCCCAAAGCCACCTTGATTTTTGATGTGGAGCTGGTAGATTTCAAATGAACTCCAACCCGGGAAGAAACTTAAGACGGGTATCCTGTAAGGTTTTCCCTAGAACAGGGGCATGGCCGGCATCTGTTTTAGGATA
>DAOWDR010000109.1 GCA_030638935.1 Desulfobacteraceae bacterium
GCAATGAACCGGGGAAGGAAGTTCTCCCCTGCAATGGTCACATCAAACAAATTTTCACGTCTCAGGTTCTTGGTCCAGAAGTTGTCGATCTTTTGGTTCAGGTCCTGGGCTGCCAGGGAGCTAACTTCGGTGATGGCAGCTATTGCCCCCTCCTGGTCCATGGTACTTTTTGCCGCTGCCCGGCTGACAGATGTAATCACCTCTTTGCCGGACCCCAGGTCATACACTTTTAATTCAATCACCCCATCAAAAATTTTTTCATCCCCCATTCGATTGATGGATTCAGAAGCGTAGGCTTTTCCCAGAACCACCATGTCTGCCTTGAGAGCCCGTCCCAGTTCAATGGCAGCATTGGCATCATAAATGGATGTAAAATGGATATTATAAAGGGATGGATCAGGACGGTCAGGGCCTGTATCAACTATCTTGAATCGATGTTGTGCCATCTGTTCTATAATTATGTTTTCCGAAAGGGAAGTATAGGGCTCTGGATTATTCCCCCACCAATACCTGGGAAGCAGTTCCCCTGGTGCCTGCTCTGCAATCAGAAAAAGAATCACAGGCTTATCTGTGGAGGCATTGAGTATCCGGGCATCGGTCAAATGTTTTTCAAGCAGTTCCAGGTTGACCTTGGATTCAACCCCCACGAGATAATATCCCTTGTGCTGCACTCCCCCAATCACCCTGTAGGTAATCACATAGTCCGAGGCCCGGGGCAGGAGCCGTCCATACAAGAATTCAATATTGGCGCCAAACACCTGGCGTGAGACCAGGGATGCAAAGGCATTCTGGACAGCTACTTCCAGGGCTTGTTCCACGGCTTTTTTCTTGGCTCCGGGAATATTTTCGTTGCGTATTTTTTCTTGGCCTGTGGTAGCACCGGTTAATACATTTGCCGACCCTGTGGCCAGGGCAGTGTCCAGCATAAGCAACAACCCGAGAAGGATAGCAGTCATGTAGATTCCTGCCTGTCTTTTAGTCCCCATGATCATACCTTTCTTTCAATTGAATAGTCTGCGATTAGTTGCAAAAGGGTTTTTGATTCAGAATCTTCAAATATTCCAAGTGATGCCTTGGCCTTGTCCACATGGTCCTTTGCCCGCTCCTGTGTATAGGCAATACCCCCAAGGGTCAGTAATTTTTCTTTTAATTCTTCAAACCGGCCCTGGTCAAAGACAGGATCTGCAATCACCTGGTGCATCCATTTTCTCTCTTCATCACCAGCATTTGATAGGCTGTGGATCAAGGGCAGGGTCAGTTTTCCCTCCCTCATGTCTGCACCGGGATTTTTTCCCAATTCCTTGGCCGTTGCTGTATAGTCCAGAAGGTCGTCGGCCATCTGAAATGCCAGACCTAAATGATATCCATAGGATGCCAATGCATTTTCTTTTTCCTGGTCAGCATTGGAAATAATGGCTCCGCTTTGGCAGGCCCCCTGGATCAGGACTGCGGTTTTCCTCTCAATGATCTCAAGATATTGGGCTTCTGACAGATCTTTTTGACCTTTTTTCTCCAATTGGTCGATTTCCCCCTGGGACATGGCCTGGGTGATGTTGGCAATCACTGAAATCACACGGGGTTCACGGGTTTTAGCGGCAATGGCCAGGGCCCGTGCCAGAAGAAAATCCCCGGTGAGCACCACTTTTGGAGCAGACCACTTGGTGTGGGCAGCTTTTTTCCCCCGGCGCATATCTGCCTCATCCACCACATCATCATGGAGCAGGGTGGCGGCATGGAGGTATTCAAAAATAGTGGAAAACAAAATTTCAAACCCGGTGTCATACCCGCAGATCCTTGCCGAGTGAATCATGAGCAGGGGCCGCAGCCGTTTCCCCCCGCTGAACAGCAGATGGGATGCTATCCTGCGCACCAGATCCAGGTTGGGGTCCAGGTTTTCTTCCAAAGCCTTTTCCACCTGTTCAAGATCAGGGGCCACCTGTTTAATAATCTTTGCCTTTATATCAGTCATGCTATTTCTCCGGCAATATCATATTCATATGCATCTGTTATTCTTACATGAACAATGGTACCGATTTCAAGCCCCTCTGAATAAATAAATGTCATCCCATCCACCTCGGGCGCCTGGAATTGGGTCCTGCCGATATATACCCCTTGCTCAGGATTTTCTTCCACAAATACGGGATAAATTTTCCCCACATGTCTTTCATTGACCTGTTCTGAAATCTTAGCCTGGGCTGCCATGAGAATGTCATGGCGCTCCTCGGCTATCTCCTCTGGCACATGATCTTTGAACCCGTGGGATTTCAGGTCATCTGAATCCGAATAGGTAAAAACCCCCAGGTGGTCAAACCGAACCTGGTGAATAAAATCCTTTAAGATCTCAAACTCTTCTTTGGTTTCCCCGGGAAACCCCACAATAAGGGTGGTGCGAAGACTGGCTTCGGGATCCAGTTCCCGGATCAATTTAAAAAGATCAATCAAATCTTCCCTGGTATAGGGCCGTCCCATGCGCTTGAGCATGGTAGAAGCTGCATGCTGGACAGGCACGTCATAATAGGAGCAAAGATTGTCATGACTTTGTACGGTTTTAATTATCCCGGCTCCCAGGGTCTTTGGATGGGTGTATAAAAACCTGATCCAGACATTTTTATCCTGGATGGCAAGTTTTTTGGCCAGGGAGGACAGAACATTGTCAAATCCAATGGGGTCAGCCACAAGATCCTGGCCGTAATCCGTGGTGTTTTCCGCTGTGAGGATGATCTCTTTTACCCCTTTTTTCACAAGGGAGGCAGCCTCGGTGATAATATCTGCCAGGGGCCGGGACCGCTGGGTCCCACGGAGCTTTGGGATAATACAATAGGTGCAATGGCGATTGCATCCTTCAGATACCTTTATATAGGCAAACCCATTTGAGATCAGCTCCCGGTCAATGGCCAGGTCCTGAAATCCCCGCTGGTTGGGATCGGGGAAAAGGGTAAGAGGAGTTGGCTGCCTGTCTTCCACTACATCCACAATCTGGTCACAGGCAGCTGTACCTAAAAAGGCATCCACCTCTGGAAGGCTGGCCAAAAGGCCTGGATCATCCTTGTACCTCTGGGCCAGGCAGCCCGTGGCAACAAGCTTTTGGCAGTCCCCCTCTTCTTTAAAACGGGCCATCTCAAGGATCACATCCACGGCCTCGTCGGCGGCCGTGGATATAAATCCACAGGTATTGACAATGATGACCCGGGCTTTTGCCGGATCATCAACTCTTTGGTGCCCTGCAGCCACAAGTTTTCCCAGCATTATTTCGCTGTCCACCTGGTTCCTGGAGCACCCAAGGGTTTCAATAAAAACCATCATATGGCTTTGGCCATGAGGTCCCCCAAAAGTGCTGAAAACCTTGCAGGGTTGTCCAGTTTTCCGCCTTCACTGATCACGGCAATATCATAGAGCAGATCAGAGTAATCGGTGAGAACAGGATTTGTGGTGTCGGTCTCAAAAAGCCCTTTAATCTTTTCCATGACAGGATGGTTGACATTTACCTCCATCACCCGTTTCTGGTCAGGCGTACTCTGGCCCGAGGCTTTCATGATTTTTTCCATGTAGGCGCTCATGCCGTAATCATCCCCGGACAGACAGGAGACAGAATCCTTGAGGCGGTTGGAAACCACCACATCCTTTACACGGGCTTCCAGTTTTCCCTTGAGAAAGGAAAGAAGGGCGGAAAATTCGTTTTTCTTTTCATCATCCACCTTGTCCAGATCCAGGTCGCCCTTTTCCGCACTTTTTAATTTCTTTTCCTTGTATTCGGGCAAAGACTGGGTAACCCACTCGTCAATGGGATCCACCATGAGAACAACTTCGTAATCTTTTGCTTTCAGGGACTCCAGCAAAGGAGAATTTATCAGGGAAGTAAGGCTTTCACCGGTAAGATAATAGATCTCTTTCTGGTCTTCCTTCATGTTACCAATATATTCATCCAGGCTCACATACTTGTCCCCTGATTTGGTGGTCTTGTACCGGAGCAGAGAGGCCAGCTTTTCCTTATTTTCATAATCCGTGGGAATACCGGCTTTCAGGGACTGGCCGAACTCCCCGTAAAATTTTTCGTATTTTTCTTTTTCCATGCCTTCCAGCAGAGAAAAAATCTGTTTGACCAGGTTCTTTCTAATATTACGAACCAGCCTGTCTTCCTGGAGAATTTCACGGCTCACGTTGAGGTTCAGGTCCGGGGCATCTACAACCCCCTGGACAAACCCAAGATATTCGGGCAGAAGTTCCTTGCAGTCATCCATGATAAAAACCCGTTTGCAATACAATTGCATCCCGTTTTTTCTTTCCGGCCGGAAAAGATCCATGGGGGCCTTTTCCGGCAGGTACATGAGAACATCGTATTCTGTCACCCCTTCAAATTTCTTATGGATAATCTCCATGGGTTTGTCCCAGTTATGGCTGATGTGCTTATAAAATTCTTCATGCTCTTCATCGGTGACATCATCCTTGGCCTTGGCCCAGATGGCTTTCATGGAGTTGAGGGTCTCGTCTTTCCTTACCTTTCTATAGGTCTCTCCAATGGGTTTTCCCTCTGAATCCTTGACAATCTCGTTTTCCGGGATGGGCTCGCTCTTTTCCAGGTTCATGATCACAGGATAGGTCACAAAGTCGGAATGCTTTTTAACAATGTTCTGGAGGGTATAATCCTCGGTAAAATCCTGGTCCCCTTCTTCGGCCTCTTTTAAATAAAGAGTAATGCTTGTGCCCCTGTTTTCTTTTTCAATTTCCTGGACCGTATAGGATCCCTTACCGTCGGACTCCCAGCGGACACCTGTTTCAGCGCCTGCTGCCCTGGTGTCCAGTCTAACCTTGTCCGCCACGATAAAGGAGGAATAAAATCCCACACCAAACTGACCAATGAGTTCAGGGGACAGGTTGGTCTCTTTTTTGGATTTTTCCAGGGCTTCCATAAAAGCTGCTGTTCCTGACTGGGCAATGGTACCGATATTGTCATTGACCTCGTCAAAGGTCATGCCGATACCGTTATCGGAAATGGTAAAGGTTTTTTCTTCTGAATCTGCTGACAAACGTATGTGATAATCTGTATCATCGGCAAAAAGAGCCGGTTCTGTCTGCTCCATGAACCTTGCCTTGTCAATGGCATCCGAGGCATTGGATATCAGTTCCCGAACAAAAATCTCCTTGTTGGAATACAAGGAATGAATGATCAAATGCAGCAGCTGCTGCACTTCTGTTTTAAATTTGCGTGTCTTTTTAGCGGCCATGTTTACTCCTGTTTCAATTGTGTTTATAACTATTTATATAAAATTAAGTTTTCAATAATAATTGTGGCAAAAATAAGATTGTCAAGGCAGGCCGGATGAAATTCAAACCCCAATCTATAAAGAGAGTGGGTCAGCTTGGGCCGGCGGCAAAACTATCCATCATGTGATCCTGGACCAAACCCAAAACCAAGTGCCCCGCCCGTTTTTCTGCAGGCATCCACGCAGTCGCCGCAATTGGTACATTGTGCTTCCTTTATACCATTTAAGCTCCTGGGATCCAGATCAAGGGAACAGGCTTTTTGGCATGGACTAGGTGATTTGCTGTTGATGCACCTTTGTTTTGCAAAAATGATTTTAAGCCGAAATGGATTGAATAGCTTGGCAACGGCCAACAGAACTGATTGGGGACAAATCCAGCGGCACCACAAACGTTTGCCAAATATAAATTCCACTGACAAAATCCCACTGACAAACAAGATTGCCAAAGACAGATGTTTCTGGAGAAAAAGATATTGAAAAATATTGGAATATTGGAAGGGCATGGACACAATATTAAAAACCGATCTGGTGAAAAAGGTCCAAAAAATCAAAAAACATGTGCAAAAAATTATTGCCTTAACTGCAAACCCGTTTTTCCAAATTTTAGTATGGCGAAATTTTTTTGGCCCGGCCCGGTAAGCCAGTTTGTTTACAAACTCTGACAAGAATCCAAAGGGACAAATCCAGGAGCAAAAAATAGTGCCGAAAAAAAATGCAATGGCTAAAACCGTGCCTGCGCTTATCAGAATTCCCACGGGCAGGCACCGGTTCTTAAGGATTACCTGTAAAACAGCCAGGGGATCCGAAAACGTAAAACTGCCGACATGAATATTTAAAAAATTTCCCCAGACAAAGCTGAACCCCCAGGAGTTCAGCATGGGAAGTGCGATAAAAAGGACAGCCACGCCTGCTTGAATTGTTCGCCGCCAAATATGAATATTAGTTTTTTTCATCTGTGACATTCTATATAATTTTCCTGCTTCCGCACCAGCAGGATTGGTTAAGTCCCATCCATAAAAACGGAAAAAAAGATAAAACATTCCCTGTGCAAGTCAAGAAAAAAGACCGGCAGATTTCCAAAATGAGCAAAGCCGCCGGCCTTTTTATTGTAAATTAATATTTAGTTTAAACCTTTTCAACCCTTGTTTTGATATATTTAAGCAGGGGGAGTTCCGCCCATATCCTCGGTGATATTAAATTTTAATCATGTCGGTCCCGTCAGAACCGGACAATAGAGCTATATCCACTTTATTTTCCTGCGCGAAATCAATGGTCTCTCCGGAATCATTGAAAAATGTAACATCATGCCCCAAAGAAGATACCACATCCCAGTTCATGTCGGGATCGGAATCATAAGCTATCATCTGAGCCATAAAAGACCTCCTTAATTTATATTGCAGCATTTAAAAACTTCAACCAACAATTTAACTATAGGAATATATCCTGACAGACAAAAATAGTATATAAAAAGAATGGAGGATTTAAATGCCCATGAATAAGATAATAGACATAAGAGAAAAGACCCATCTATCCGGAAGCGAGGTGAAAAAACTCAATTTTATTAATGATTCGAAAACCCTGGTGTTCCGGAAATATTATAGATCAGGGCTGCGGTCCCATATTTTTGAAGTGCTTTGGGCAAAGGATGTTCTAAAGGAGACCCAGGGGGAAATAATTGACGGCATACGGATGTTTCCTAGGGCCAGGCCCATAAAGATGTTTCGAATATTGCGAAATCGATTTAAAAGCAAAGAAGCGGTTTTTCAGGAAATTAAAAAATATAATACCCTGTTAAAATTTTTGGGGCCGGATCTTATTGCCCTTTCCGAAGAGTTTATGGCCGATTATACAGGGGGAGAAAACCGGATTATCCCGGGAGAATCCCGAATTGTCCTTTGCGGCCTCCAGGAATATGTGGAGGGGCAGATACTGGATCCCTGGAGATTGTTTGGTGATAATTATTTAATGGATTTATTCCAATCAATGCCTAACAAGGTGTCCCATCAACAAACCGTGGTTAAAAAAGCAAAAAAAAACATTGCAACATTTGTAAAAAGAATCCGGCAGATGATTACCCGGACCGGATATATTCCAGACCTTGCCGGCATTGGAAACCTGATCTTAACCTGTTCAGGAGATCTCAAACTAGTAGACATAAATAACATTGTTAAAATCAGACTTACGGACACTATTCTTCTGGATGACAAGGGGTACCCCTCCTGTGATGTTTCCATTGAGGTTTTGTCCATCCTTGAAAAAGATATCCTTCAAATGGACATCCCGTTCAAGGATGACCCTCTGTATTGCCTTTTTCTATCCCCGGAAAGAAAAAAAAGAGTTAAGGCCATTGAAAAAGAATTTTATGGGAATCTGTAAATCATGGGACCGTTTAAATTATTTCATGTTCATGGTGAAGACCCACCTTTTTCAA
>DAOWDR010000041.1 GCA_030638935.1 Desulfobacteraceae bacterium
AGAATACTGGCCACCGACGGCCTTGAAAAACTTGCAACAACTATTGTTGGCAATAAAGCCTTTGACAAAGACATCTTAAAACAATTTATCCGAGGAATTGTAAAAGACATGGATGATTTACTTGCCTCTCCTGAACCGCCAAAATTTCACGATGCTTTGCAAAACTCAATGAACCAGGTCAAAAAAATTGGAGCTGAAATTTAAATATTGGTTCGCACAAATTAATTAATATCAAAAATATAACAGGAGTCTAACCATGCTGATTGGAATACCCAAAGAAATAATGCACAAGGAAAACAGGGTTGCAGCACTTCCGGAAACCGTTGATAAATTTAAAACACTCGGATTTGATGTAATAGTAGAGACAAAGGCCGGTACAGGAGCCTTTACGGATGATGAAGCTTACAAAAAAGCCGGAGCCAAAATTGCAATGGATGCTGTCGAGGTTTTCGATAAAGCAGATATCATCTTAAAAGTTAAGGAACCCATGTTTAATGAGCAGTTCAATAAGCACGAAATTGACATGTTAAAGGAAAACCAGATGCTTATCACTTTTCTACACCCGGCAGCCCCTTCAAATCACGGGGATGTTAAAAAAATGCAGGACAGGAAGATTACGGCATTTACAATGGATGGAATCCCCAGGATTTCAAAGGCACAGCGCATGGACCCGCTGACATCCATGAGTGCCATCACAGGCTATAAAGCCATCATTATTGCTGCAGCTAATTTTCCTAAATTTATTCCCATGATCGGGACCTCCATTGGAATGATCAAGCCCGCCAATATTTTGGTGATAGGTACCGGTGTTGTAGGGCTCCAGGCAATTGCAACGGGAAAAAGACTGGGGGGAGTTGTAAAAGCCATCGATATCCGGCCGGATGCAAAAAAAGAGGCTGAAAGCTTAGGGGTCAAAGTGGTGGGTTTTGATGCACCGCCAGAGCTTGCCGTTGGAGAAGGAGGGTATGCTAAAGCACTTCCGAAAGAATGGATTGAAAAGGAAAGACAAGAACTTGCACCTTTGGTTGCTGATTCTGATATCATTGTTTTAAGCGCTCTTGTCCCGGGTGAAGTTGCCCAGCACCTGATCACAAAAGAGATGGTTGAAACAATGAAACCCGGATCTGTGATTATTGACGTATCCATTGACCAGGGAGGAAATTGTGCTTTGACAGACCCTGGGAAAGAATTAATTCATAAAGGCGTATACATCTGCGGGATTAAAAATATACCCGGATCACTGCCGGTTCACTCTTCCTGGCTCTACGCCAATAATCTTTATTATTTTGTTGAGAACCTGTTTAAAAACGGGTCAAGTGAATTTGATATGGATGATGAGATCGTCAGGGGAGCTCTTGTGACACACAAAGGCAAACTGTATCATGAAGGCACTCTCAAAGCCATGGGTCACTAATCACTAAAAAAATTCCAGGAGCAAATCCATGACAAATCTTTTATTGATGGCAGGTGTTTTTCTATTCTCCTTTGTGGTGGGATATTTTCTGATTTCCCGAATACCCACATTGCTTCATACACCGTTGATGTCCATGACAAACGCCATTTCCGCCGTAACCATACTAGGCGTTTTGATTCTTTTCTCAGTTTCATCAACCCGGACCGAGCAGATAATTGGGTCGGTGGCTTTTATCATGGCCTCTTTCAACCTTGTGGGCGGGTTTGCGATTACTGACCGGATGTTAAGGTTGTTTAAGAAAAAGGGGGTTGCAAATAATGATTGAAACATACTCTGCCATGAACTTGCTCCTGGATTTTTGTGTCATCGCTATCCTGATACTGGGAATCTGGCTGTTTCACTGGCCCCACAGGGCAAAATTCGGCAACCTTACAGCGGCTTTTGCTTTAGCCTGTGCAGCAGCGCTGGTTCTTTATCGAAATGGAAGCATGCATCCCAATATTTTGCTGATATCTCTTGCTGTAGGTTCTGTAGCAGGATTCTGGGTGGCCAGAAGAATCACAATGATCCAGATTCCTGCCATGGTAGCATTTCAACATGGTGCAGGCGGGGTTGCGGCTTTCTTTCTTTCCCTTGCCGAACTGATGCGGGGATCTCAACACCTTGGAATGGTGAATGAAATTTCCGGCCTTTTAGGTCTTGCAATCGGATCATTGACCTTTAGCGGCAGCATGATCGCCGGCGGAAAGCTGTCCAACAAACTTGGACAGGCCCAACTGATTCTTCCAAAACACACTTGGCTTGTCCTGGCAAACCTTATCTGCATTATTGTACTGATCATTGCAGCAATAGTAGCGCCCATGGAAAGTCGAATATACCTTTATATTCTAATTATTTTCATGTCTGTGCTGTTCGGGGTTATCTTTTCCATTCGCATTGGCGGGGCTGATATGCCGGTTTTGATTTCATTTTTAAATGCAACAGCTGGTGTGGCTGCAGCCTTTTGCGGAATGATTATCGAAAACAAATTGTTGATTTCCTGCGGGGCAACCGTGGCGGCATCAGGATCAATATTAACCCATGTCATGTGCAAAGGCATGAACCGCAGCCTTTACAGGGTTTTTATCCCTGTTCAGGGTGTTTCATCCAAAAATATAAATCCCAAGCCGGATAAAACCGATGAAATTATCGAACCGGAAACCAGCCAGCAACCTATTGAAAAAGATAATTTTCAAACAGCACTTGAGTATGCACGGAAGGCAAAAAACGTAATTTTAATTCCCGGGTATGGTATGGCTGTGGCACAGGCACAGTTTGCTGTGATTGAGCTTTCCAACATACTGCTTGATATGGGAAAGGATGTCAGGTTCGCCATTCATCCTGTGGCAGGGAGAATGCCGGGGCATATGAATGTTCTTCTTGCTGAAGCCGGCATTGATTACGATCTGCTCAAAGAAATGGATGAAATCAACCCTGACTTCCCTGAGACGGATTTGTCTATAGTTATCGGGGCATGTGATGTGGTCAATCCGGCTGCCATAGAAGTTGACGGTTCTCCTATTTCAGGCATGCCGATCCTGCACACCCATGAGTCAGGACATGTTGTGTGTTGTAACCTGGATGACAAACCAGGATATTCCGGTGTTGAAAATCCCTTGTATGAAAACAGCAATACAACCCTGCTGTTTGGAAATGCAAAGGAAACAATTGAGCGGCTGGTTGAAAACATTTCAAAGCCAACGCCTGCTATTGAGGACTCTTCAGATAAGAGAGATGAAAAAACACCTCTGGATTTAGCCGTTGCCACACTCTTGTCCGCCCAAAAAATAATCATCATACCCGGATATGGTATGGCCTTGGCACAGGCACAGTTCAAGGTAGTTCAGCTGGCTTCGATGCTTGAGTCAATGGGTGCGGATGTGAAATTTGCCATTCACCCGGTGGCAGGTCGAATGCCTGGACATATGAATGTTCTTCTTGCCGAAGCAGATGTGGATTACGATAAGCTCTACGAGATGGATGATATCAATCCTGAATTTTCACAAACAGATGCGGTTCTTGTTTTTGGTGCCTGTGACGTGGTGAATCCGTCAGCAATGAATACCGAGGGCACGCCAATTTCCGGAATGCCGATATTGATGGCACATGATGCAAAAAGAATACTCATATGTAATTTTGATGCAAAACCGGGCTATTCAGGAGTGGAGAATACTTTATACAAGGATAAAAAAACGATTATGCTGTTGGGTGATGCAGCATCAACGGCAAATAACTTGATTGAGGCATTTAAATAAGGATGATGGATGGAAAACAGGGATGAAGAAAAAAAGACCACAAAGTCCAAAACATACTATTGTCCACATTGTTGGAAATTTTTGATGAAAGGTGATGTGAGAAAATTTAATATGGTTTGTCCCCATTGCCATAAATTGATCAATGCAAAAGGCGATGAACTTTTAAACCAGGGGGCTGAACACATTTCCTGATTGTTTGGCCCAAAGAGTTTTTTTAATTTGAACGGAAAATAAGCATATTGCAATGGATTTAACAGGATAATAATGGACAGCGCTGGCAAAAATATAGAAATTGTACCCTTTGAAGACAAGCATGCAAAAGCATTTAAAAAATTAAATTTAGAGTGGCTTGGAAAATATGATCCGCTCAAACCTATCGATCTGGAATATCTTAACAACCCGCAGCAAGCTATCATTGACCGGGGTGGTAAAATTCTGATGGTTATAAATAATGATATGGTTGTCGGCACCTGTGCAATTATTAAAAAAACAGCCCATACGGCTGAATTTTCAAAATTGACTGTTTTGCCTATTGTCCGCAAAAAAGGCATCGGCAGTCTGCTGATAATAGCCTCCATAAATCTGGCACAAAAGATGGGTTTTAAAAAAGTTGTTCTTGTCTTAAATAAAAAATTGGATACCGCCATACAGCTTTACCATTCACTTGGGTTCAAGCCTATGCCTGTTCCCGAGGATTTAACACATGAATCAACAGATATTTATATGGAACTCAACATCAGTTAACACAAAACAAATAAAGAGTTAGAAATAAGGAGATAGTGTGGATAAGATAATGAATATCGTTTTTGCAAAAGATCCCTTTGAAAAAGAATTTCATCAAGCAGTATCAGAGGTACTAAGATCTGTAAAACCGGTCCTGGATAAAAACCCTGAATACCGGTATGCCGGTATTATGGAAAGGATTATTGAACCGGAACGAGTGATTCAATTCAGGATTCCCTGGGTGGACGATCAAGGCGAAATCAGGGTCAACCGAGGATTCAGAATCGAGATGAACAGTGCCATTGGACCGTACAAAGGCGGGCTTAGATTCCATCCTTCGGTCAACCTTTCAATTTTGAAATTTCTGGCCTTTGAACAGATATTTAAAAATGCATTAACCACCCTCCCCCTTGGTGCTGGAAAAGGTGGCGCAGACTTTGATCCCAGAGGCAGATCAGATAATGAAGTCATGAGATTCTGCCAAAGTTTTATGTGTGAATTATACCGTCATTTAGGACAGGATACGGACGTTCCTGCCGGGGACATCGGTGTTGGAGCAAGAGAAATCGGCTACCTTTTCGGTATGTATAAAAAATTAAAAAATGAATTTTCAGGCGTTTTAACAGGAAAAAGTCTTAACTGGGGCGGAAGTCTGATCAGACCGGAAGCTACAGGGTATGGTACCGTCTTTTTTGCAGAGGAAATGCTGGCGACCCGGAATGACAGCCTTAAAGGTAAAGTCTGCCTGGTTTCAGCTTCCGGTAATGTGGCCCAGTATACCATTGAAAAGTTAAACCAGCTGGGAGCAAAGGTTGTCACAATATCTGACAGTTCTGGGTATATTTATGATGAAAAAGGAATTGATGAAGCCAAGCTCCAATATGTCATGTACCTGAAAAATGGAAGATGCGGGAGAATTAAAGAATATGCCCAAAAATATCCGGAAGCTGTCTATTCAGAGCATGATAGGTCTTTGGATCATAATCCAATCTGGAACATTAAGGCAGACTGTGCTTTCCCAAGCGCAACCCAGAATGAAATCAATGTGAAAGATGCTCAGAATTTGGTAAATAACGGTGTCTATGTGGTCAGTGAAGGTGCAAATATGCCGACCATACCGGAAGGTGTTGAAATTTTCCTTGAAAACAAAATCCTCTATGGACCGGGCAAAGCAGCCAATGCCGGAGGGGTTGCCGTATCCGGGCTTGAAATGTCCCAGAACGCAATGAGAATCAAATGGCCCCGTGAAGAAGTGGAAGCCAAACTTAAAAGCATCATGCAAGGCATCCATAGGGCATGCCTTTTGGCTTCAGAAGAATATGGGACACCTGGCAACTATGTCAATGGCGCTAATATTGCCGGATTTGTTAAGGTCGCAGATTCAATGATGGATCAGGGTATTGTTTAATTTACTTTGATCGATTAAACAGGATAAACTTGAAAAGGCCGGTTAAGTTTTTTTTAAACCGGCCTTTTTTAAATGCGAGCAATATCGTTTAAATGAAACCCTACTTTAATTTTTTTAATAAAGTTTTTCTGTCAATTTTTAAAATTTCAAGTGCTTTTGCCTTATTTCCACCAGTCTGTTCCACAACATCTCTGACATATTTTTTTGAC
>DAOWDR010000539.1 GCA_030638935.1 Desulfobacteraceae bacterium
ACTTTCAACAATTTCCTCATAATTTCGTTTTGTATTTTTTATCAATTTAAATTTATTTGATAAAAAATTATTTAAATCTATATGTAATTCTGCCACGGCTTAAATCATAGGGTGATATTTCAACCGTCACCCTGTCCCCTGGCAGAATCTTTATAAAATGCATTCTCATTTTTCCGGAAATATGGGCCAACAAAACATGTTTGTTTTCCAGCTCTACTTTGAACATGGCATTGGGTAGTGTTTCTAGTACTTTCCCGTCAACTTTGATGGGTTCTTCTTTTGCCATAATCTTATTTCATCTCCTATTGGTTTAGAATGGTTTATTTAGGATCTACCCTTGATACGTTTTGCCCCGGACCTTCCAAGGAAGCCGTCGTAATTACCAGAGATCAGATGGGACTCAATCTGGGAAATGGTATCAATAGATACCCCGACAACAATCAAGAGGGCTGTGCCACCGAAATAAAATGGAACATTAAATTTATCCATCAGCATGGTAGGCAGAACACAGACTGCGGAAACATAAAGAGCTCCGCCAACGGTAATTCGTGTCAACACCTTGTCAATGTACTCTGAGGTTCTTTTCCCCGGTCTGATACCAGGAATATATCCCCCATTCTTTTTCATGTTTTCAGCCACATCTTCCGGATTAAACTGAACTGCTGTATAAAAAAAGCAGAAAAAGATAATAAATCCTATATATAAAAGATAGTACCAGACGGTACCAGGGCTGAACATGGCAGCCATGGTCTGCATAAGCGGCAGATCGATAAATTGAGCCAAGGTAGTCGGAAACATGATGATGGAAGATGCAAAAATCGGTGGTATAACACCGGCTGTATTAATCTTCAAAGGAAGATGAGATGTTTGTCCTCCATACATTTTCCGTCCAACCACCCGTTTGGCGTAATGCACCGGTATCCTACGCTGGGCCTGTTCCATATAAATGATGCAGGCAACAACTGCCACCATCAAAACAACCAGAATAATAAAGGAAAAGATTCCCATCTCCCCGGTACTCATGAGTCGGACAGTGTTTCCAAGTGCCGACGGCATATTTGCGACAATACCGGCAAATATGATCAAGGAGATGCCGTTGCCGATGCCTCGCTCGGTAATCTGTTCACCTAACCACATAATAAAGGCAGTACCTGCGGTCAGGGTAATGATGGTAATCAAACGAAATCCCCATCCAGGATAGGGCACAATGGCCACCCCTGCAGGGGAACTCATTGCTTCAAGCCCTACACTGATACCAAACCCCTGGATAACGCTTAACACTACTGTTCCATATCGAGTGTATTGGGTTTTCTTTTTCCGGCCCGCATCCCCTTCTTTCTTCAATTGCTCAAGGTGGGGAACAACCACGGTCATCAATTCTAAAATAATAGATGAACTGATATAAGGCATTATCCCCAGGGCGAATATGGAAAGTCTTTCCAAGGCTCCCCCTGAGAACATATTAAACATTGAAAACAAGGTCCCTGATGCAGAAGCAAAAAAGGAGGACAATGCCGCCCCGTCAATCCCGGGTGTCGGCACATGAACACCGACACGGTACACAAACAGCAATGCAAGTGTAATGAAAATTTTCCGTTTCAGATCAGGAAGTTTTAATAAATTCTGGTAGCTGTTTTCGATCATCTATAATATCCTTACATCACTTCATTATCAATTAGTCGAAACATAAGTTATTCTATGCTTCCACCGGCAGATTCGATCTTCTCTTTAGCCGTTTTGGAGACAACAATATTCTTTAAAGCAAATTTCTTTTTTGTATCTCCATTACCGAGAAGCTTTGCCCCGTCAACTTTACCTTTAACCAGACCGACCTGCCTTAAGGCATCCACGTCAATGGTTGCCCCGTCGTCAAATCTATCCAGATCCTCAACATTTAAAACAGCATATTTTGTTTTAAATATATTGGTAAAACCACGTTTGGGGAGCCGCCGGTAGATGGGCATCTGGCCGCCTTCAAATCCAGGCCTTACACTTCCGCCTGAACGTGCTTTAAGTCCCTTATGTCCCCTGGTGGAAGTCTTACCCATACCGGAACCAGGTCCTCTACCAACCCTTTTGCGTTTCTTTCTGCTGCCGGGA
>DAOWDR010000007.1 GCA_030638935.1 Desulfobacteraceae bacterium
TACGGCGGTGACATGGCAGGGGATGAAAAATTCATAAATCAGTTTTCCTTTTTCAAGTCTGGCAGAAAAATCAGTTACATATTTTACTTGAAAGGATAATCCGTCAATTTTCACATAGATATAATAATTAAATTCGGCAATATAGGAAAATGCCTTTTCCTTAATGGATGCTACCTCTGTTTTTTCAAGTACGCTGTTCTTATTCAGGTCATGATCATCGCAGATCATGGTAGAAAACATCTCATCAAATTCCCAAACAACATTAAAGCCGGCCATTCCTTTTTCGTTAAAAACAATTTTAAGGTTCTGGGCAATAAAAACATGGGGGTGAGGCCAGGCGGTTTTGACCTGGATAAACAACAGGCAGGAAAGGATCAAAACAGATTTAATAACCATATGTTTCATATATTTTGTGCCAGTATTTTTTATAGTATTTATATAAATAAACACCGTATATAATATGGGAAAGATAAAATTGAAATAAAAAAATCAGCCTTCATCCATATGTTCATATCCAAGGATCAGTCCTTTGCTTTTTTAACGCACAATACGGAAACATAAAAAAACAGGCTTCCCATGACTGCCAGGATACCAAGGGAATACAAAGATGGTGTCTTGCCGAAGGATGCTGCCCTAATGGATGTGGAGGCATGGGTTAAGGGCAAAAAATTAATGGCTGTCCGGGCCCAGGCCGGAAAGTTTTCCACCGGGAAAAAAGTCCCCCCTAAAAACGCCATGGGCGTGATCACAAAACTTACAATAAGGGTCTGGTCTGCATGGGATTTTACCAGCATGGCAAGTCCCACGGCAAGGGAGGCAAACACAAAACTGTTCAGCAAAACAGCCAGCCAGAACCAGAGGTTGCAGGAGACCGTAACCCCGAACAAGAGACCTAGAACAAGAATGACCGTGATGGCGAGAATTCCCCTTGTCATCCCGGCCAGAACTTCACCAATCACATAGGAAAGATCACTTATCGGTGCTGCCTGGATCTCTTCAAAAATATGCCAGTAAAACCGTGCAATATTGATCTCACTTGCAATGGCAAAGGCCTGGGTCATGCTGCCCATGGCAATGAGGCCCGGGATGAGAAATTCCATATAGGTGTGGCCTTCTATTGTCACATGTTTTCCCATGGCATAACCGAAAGCAATCAGGTAGAGCAGCGGAGATACGGACCAGGAAGGGATAAGCCTGGACAGCCGCCGTCTTAGTATCAATAGTTCCCTGTAATAAACTGCAAATGCGCCTTGTATCATTTTACTTTTTTCCCTGTCAAAGCCAAAAAAGAATCTTCAAGGTTGACCCGCCGCAGGGTAAAACTGTCTTTATGGACGGCAATATGGTCATTGGCCTCTTTCCGGTCGTTAAAATAAAGCGTTTCCATGTCATCTTCCTTCAGGCGGTCCAGAGCCCAGGCGCCCTGTTGCTTAATCAGATTGCCCGGCGTATCCACTACCACAATGGATCCCTTGTCCAGAAAGGCCACTCGATTTGCTAGGAATTCGGCCTCCTCAATATAATGGGTGGTCAAAAAAATGGTGGTATCCTGCTGCTGGATCTTTTTGAGCAGCGCCCAGATCTTGCGGCGCATGCCTGCATCCAGTCCCACGGTGGGTTCATCCAGAAACAGGATGGCCGGGGAATGCAACAATGCCCTTGCAATCATGAGCCGCCGTTTCATGCCCCCTGACAAATTCTTGACCAATGTCTTTTTCCGGTCCCCCATCTCTATATAATCAAGGAGTTCTTCAATTTTCCGGATTCTTTTTGGTTTGTTCATTCTGAAAAATCTGCCGTGGATATTTAAATTTTCAAACACGGTAAGTTCCCGGTCCAGGTTGATGGACTGGGGCACCAGCCCACACTGCCGGCGGCTTTCAATCCCGGAGTTTCCCACATCAAACCCGTTGAGCAGCACTGTTCCCGAGCTTAATTTGGTCAAGCCTGTTAATATTCTTATGAAAGTGGTTTTCCCGGCTCCATTGGGGCCCAGGAATGCAAAGAGTTCTCCCTTATTCACTTGAAGGTTGACATCCTTGAGCGCCTGGATGGATTTATATGTTTTATTAAGATTCTTTATCTGGATCATAATGAAAATTATACAGCCCTTTTCCGGTTTCCCAGGACAGATACATCCGTTACAATCTCCTGCAGGGGCTGGCGCCTTACCCTGTGGGGCAAAGCCAGTGTGGCTGCTTTTTCAATGTCCCTGGATTCAACTTGTGTCCTGCCTTCATAGGCAGCCAGGGTTTTGGCTGTTTTTAAGATAATGATATCCCCCCTGTGGCCGTCCACCCCCACATCCAGGCAGTATGATGCAATTTCATAAAGCATGGGTTTGGCGCAGGTTACATCAGGGTAAAGGGCTTTTGCCCGTTTTATCTTTTCCACAAGTTTTTGGGAGTCCTCTTCCCATAGTTTTACAAACCCTTCCGGGTCTTCATCAAAATGGGTACGTCGTTCCATAATGGCAACCCTGGCATCTGGATCGGAAATCCCGCAGATATTGACACAGAGGCCGAACCGGTCCAGAAGCTGGGGCCGCAGTTCACCTTCTTCCGGGTTCATGGTGCCCACAAGGGTAAATTGTGCAGGGTGGGAAAAAGAGATCCCTTCCCGTTCAATGGTGTTGACCCCCATGGCAGCAGAATCTAAAAGCACATCCACCACATGGTCGTCC
Source organism: Desulfobacteraceae bacterium (assembly GCA_030638935.1). Taxonomy (GTDB): domain Bacteria; phylum Desulfobacterota; class Desulfobacteria; order Desulfobacterales; family Desulfobacteraceae; genus NBML01. Next base: position 2,684 of record DAOWDR010000007.1, read on the forward strand.
AGAAGATTAACCTCATCCACGTAGAGAATCCCCCTGTGGGCAGCGGCAAGGATGCCCGGCTCCACCTGTTTTTCCCCTTTTTTAAGGGCCTGTTCCATGTCCATGGTGCCCACTACCCGGTCTTCGGTGGCACCCACGGGCAGCTCGATCACCTTTATGCCCTCCATCACGGTTTCAGGGCTCTGGTTGCCCAGGATGAGATTACGGCATTCAGTGCGGACACACTCCATGCAGACCTGGTGTTTGCCCTGGGGATCATGCTGGAACGGACAATCCCTTACCTTTTCAATTTCCGGAAGTATCCTGGCCAGGGCACGGACAGCCGTAGATTTGGCCGTCCCCTTTTCTCCCCGGATCAGGACGCCTGAAAGATTAGGGTTGATAATATTAAGTATCAGCGCCAGCTTCATCTCTTCCTGGCCCTGAATGGCCATAAAGGGATAAACATTCTTTTTTTTCACGATAAACCTCCCCTTGCAATATCAATCAATTGGTTGACTTTAAGATCTTGTATTTTACAATATTCTGCGTTCAGGTTAACGGCAAGTTTTTGGGCCATCCCAAAGGAAACAGCCCCCTGGCTTTCAGAATCCACCACAATAAATTGTATCCTTTGTTCAAGGGCCATTCTCTCTGCCAGGTCCAGAGCCTCCTTAAAAGGTTTTTGAGCTCCCAGGGCCACGTTACCCCTTCCGTCGGTGATGATAATGGCAATGGGCCTTGCTTCAGGCTCCCGGAGCAGATGGTTCCGCAATAGTTCAAATCCTTTGACAAGCCCGGATGACAATGGTGTTTTTCCGCCCACGGGCATCTCTTCCAATAGTTTTCCTGCAAGTTCCACAGATGAAGTGGGCGGCAGGTTGACAAAGGCTTCTTCTTTTCTAAAGGTCACCATGGCTACCTTGTCCCGCTTTTGGTAGGCATCTAAAAGCAAAGACATCACAGCCCCTTTTGAGGCTTTCATCCGCCCCCTGGCCCCCATGGAGGCACTGGCATCCACCATGAAGAGCAAAAAGTTACCAATGCGCTTTTCCCGGATTTTCTCCCTGATATCCTGTTCTTTAAGGATAACCGCCATGTGGCTGCCCTTGTTTTTTCTCTGGATCTGGAAAGGGGCTGCCGCCCTCAAGGTGGCGTCAAAGGCAATATCTTGACTGCCTTTTGGAATGGTGCTTCTCACATACCGGCCTTGCTTTGCAGCTGTTCTTGACCGGGAGCGTTTGCCTGACCCCCTTCTGAATATCTGATCCTTGGGCGAGATAAATTTTTTCACCTTAAAGGTTTCTCCCACCGCAAATATTTTTTCAAGCACATCTTTTTTGTTGGATTCTTTATTTTTCCCCTGGGGTTCAGATTCTGCCGGGGTCTGTTCTTCTTCCGACTCCTGCCCGTCCCGGTCCTCTTCCTTGCCTTGTTTATCCTGATCCTGTTCGCCCTGATCTTGTTTATTCAGGGCCTGCCCGTCCTGATCCTTTTCTTCCGGTTCCTGTTCATTGGGATCAGGGGGGGTGTCCTTGTTTTCCTTTGGTTCATTGTTGTGATCATGGGAATGGCCTGGTGGCGGCGGTGCAGGTGCCTGGTCCCGTTTCCTGTGGGCCAGGGCAAACCAGGCCACCTGTTTTACCTCATCCGTCCCGGCTTCAGTCTTGCCGTTAAAAGCGGCAAGGGCTTTGGCTGCCTGTTCAATCACAAGATCCGCCCTGTGGCCGGCCACATTATTTTCCGCACAAAGATTTGCCGTAAAGGCCCTTAAGCTGTCAGAAAATTGAACATCTTTCAAAAGGGTTATAGCCTTTGTGATCCGGTCGGACAAAACAGCATTATCGGCTTGATATTGGCTTGAAAACGCTTCAGGATCAGCATCATAGTTTTCCTTTCTCTCCATCAAAAGGATCCTTTTTTCAACCTCTTTTTCCGATGACACTTCCACACAGAGGCCGAACCGGTCCAGAAGCTGGGGCCGCAGTTCCCCTTCCTCGGGGTTCATGGTCCCCACAAGGATAAAATCGGAATTATGGCAAAAAGAGATCCCCTCCCTTTCAATCCGGTTTTTATTGGAACCTGATGCGTCCAGGATAATATCCACGATATGGTCATCTAAAAGATTGACTTCATCCACATATAAAACCCCCCGGTGGGCACGGGCCAACAACCCGGGCTGCAGGGCCCTGACCCCGCTCTTTACGGCCAGGCTAAAATCGATGCCGCCTGCCACACGGTCTTCCGTTGCATTCAACGGCAGGGTTACAACCCGTGTCCTATGTTCAATGACAGATATTTCTGATTTTTTTTTGCAGTCATCACAAAGATTTTCCCTGTCATCCGGGTTACAGGACCAGGCACAGCCTGCATTTATCCGGATCATGGGTAAAAGTGATGCAAGGCCCCTGACCGTGGTGGATTTGGCTGTACCCTTTTCTCCCCGGATCAAAACTCCGTTGATGCGCGGATTGACAGCATTAAGTATCAAGGCAAGTTTGAGCCGGTCCTGACCCACAATAGCTGAAAATGAAAAAATATCGTGTTTCATTTATTAAATCTTCCCATTATAGGATTTTTCCATGATTTTCTTGATCTCTTTCATCTTCTCATTCCAGGACCCGACATCCTCTTGTGTCATGATATCCACGGCACCTCCCTGGAAATCCCCTGTTACATCCCCCATCCGGTCTTCCAGACAGGCTTCGGTATCAAGATACGCCTCCTTGAGCCGCTCTAAAAGTTCAGGATCAGGTTTCCAGATCTCCCGGCTTTGGGCTTCCAACAGCCGTCTGCCTATCTCTTCCATGGCCCAGGGGTTGACCTTTTCAAACCATTCCTTCATTTCAGGGTCCAACATGAATTTTTCAGCAATGTCATCAAAAATCCAGTTATCCACTTCCCCGGTGGTGGCACCAAACCCGTAAACACGTCCAATGCGCTTGTTTAAGTCGCCGGCACCCTTATATCCGTGCTGTTTCATGCCCTCTATGTATTTGGGATTTAACAGCTTGGCCCTTACCACCCGCCGAAGTTCGTCGGCAAAATCAGTCACCGACACATTGGCAGGGTCCCGGGTGTCCCCATAATAGGTTTTGGGTTTTTTGCCGGAAAGTGCTTTGGCAGCAACGGTCATACCCCCGTAATTGCTGTAAAACCCGCAGCACTTTAAAAAATCGGTTTCATCGGAAATATGCTTGTCAAAAGTAACCTGGACCCGTTTGAGATTTTCCACAAGTTCGGGATGGGCCTCAACCCCAAAGTCATTTTCTCCTGCCCCATAGGCATACCCGTTCCAGAAAAGATATACATCTGCCAGGTCTGCTTCTGTTTTCCAGGCCGACGCATACACGGCAAGATTGACCCCGGACCTGTAAACACCCGGCTGGGCACAGAACAACCTGAAGGTCAGCCGCCTGAATTCGTCTTTATTATCAGGATCAAGCCCTTTTTGGGCGGCCTGTTCCAGGACATGTTTTCTGATAAAATTGCTTTGTTGGTCCTCATTGAGCATGGCCACGGCGCAGATGGCTTCATCCACATACTTAACCGTGTCCGGAAAACAATCCCGGGTAATACCGGACACCCGGATATTGACATCAATTCTCGGACGGCCCAGTTTTTCAAGGGGTATGATATGAAATCCGTCAATCTGACCGTTGGCTTTCCATTTCGGGCGTACCCCCAGAAGATGAAAAATCTGGCCGATCTGTTCCCCATCGGACCGCATGATATCTGAAGCAAACCAGACCATGCCCACGGACTTTGGAAATCCCCCTTCTTCGTTTTTATATCGTTCAATCAGGGCGTCTGCAAGTTTGACACCCACCAGGCAGGCAGCCTTTGTGGGAATGCGGGTGGGATCCACATTATACATGTTGCGGCCCGTGGGCAGAATATCAATCCTCCCCCTGGAGATAAAACCTGATGGACCGGCCGGAACATGTCCGCCGTCCATGGCATTGAGCAGGGCTTTGATCTCCTTTGATTCATTGATGCGATTAGCCGTATCCAGCACCAGGTCTGAAAAAGCCTGAAACCTTTTCAAAAGGTCTTTGCCGGGCAGAGCCCCGGATTCTGTTATCAGAATTGTTTCAAAATTTTCCTGTTCAATAATCGGGTCAACTATCTGGCCAATAGTCTGGTCAACAATCCGGCTGATAATTTTTTTTGCTGTCCTGTCCGACTCAAACAAAAGATCTGAGTAAGGCTTGTTGGATTTTCCATATCCGCCCGGATTTTGGAGGGCATCAAAAATATCTTCTCCCCAAAGCTCAAAAACAAGCCTTCTGGTATTTAACTCGTTATTGGTATCAAATCTTAAAATCGTGTTGATATATTCAGCCAGGTCATCCTTTTCAGGAATTTCACCAAATACGTGCATGCCCACGGAAGTCTGACTGTTCTTAACCGAGGATATCAGTTCGTGGCAGCGTTCTGTGACCTCTTGAAAATCAGCAGGAAAGGAATCGTCCACCTCTTTTCTCAAATTGTTTTTATCAATGGATTCATGGATCAGATGTTCAAGCTGATGGGCCCTTGCAGGGTCGGTATCTTTAGCCTGAAGGTGTTGATTCAGCAAGTCTTCAAGATCCTTGAGACCTTCGTAGGTATCTGAAATGGTGAGCATGGACTGAAGATGATTCACAATTACAGCATAACTGCGGCGTTTTGCCACAACCCCTTCAGCCGGATTATCGGAATTGTAAATATAAAGATGGGGCAATTTACCAATGACAATATCCGGCCAGCAGGCATTTGATAACCCTGCACCCTTGCCGGGAAGCCATTCCAGGTTCCCGTGGGTTCCCACATGGATGATGACATCTGCCTTGAATATTTTTTCCATATACATGTAAGTGGCAATGTATTGGTGGGGTGGCGGGATATCAGGGTCATGGAGAATTTTGCAAACCTGGCCGTCGCATCTTGAACCTGCGCACCCTCTTTTGGGCTGCATGATCAGGTTGACATTCCCGAAATTCAACCCTGTTATCACAAGTTTTCCTTCATGAACCATGCTTGGCGGAACCCCGTTCATCTCCTGCCCCGGCGGAACTCCCCAGCCTTTAATCATCTCATCCCGGGCTTTCTTTGGAAGTTCATCAAACCATTGTTGATAAATTTCATTGTCCAGCAGGGCTAAATGACCTTTTTTACTGATAATCTCATCCACTGTTGTCCAGCGAAACTCTGCAATGGCCTTACGTTCAAGGGACAACTGCATGAGATCTTCCCCTGATTTAGGAATATCATTGATCCTATACCCAAGTTTTACCATTTCATTCATGATCCTGACAACACTTTCCCCGGAATCAAGACCGCCGGCTCCCCCGATATTTGCCTCCAGGCCTGCGCATTCATTCTTGTGAAAAACAAAAACCACTTTTCGTTCTTTAAGTGGTTTTTGACCAAGCTTAATAAAATTTGTTACACGATCTGCCAGATGTTCAACCCGCTCCGGGATAACTTCAGTGATTTCAAAGGAGGTATCGGTTTTTTCATCAATCACTTTACGGCTGGCTGCAACCATAACAGGCTCGATATTGCCTTCAAATTCCGGCATGGCAATGCCAAAACTAACCTCTGTCGTAAGTCCCTGGGGATCTTCTTCCCATTCTTCTACGGATTTGGAATAGGAGACTACAGGTTTAAACACCGGCACATTGAGCTTTTTAAACAAAGCTGTACTTTGTGCTGCCACGCAGGTTTCACCCAAATCATCCTTGGCTTCCCGGCCCAGAAAAAAATAATGCAGATTGATCAGGGCATGGATCCGGGGGGTTCCGTCTTTATCAAAAAACCAGGTCTCGGCTGCCTTTATAGGCCCCAGGGACCCTGCTTCCAAATCCGGGGTGCCATTGCAAAAAACCGGCAGCACATTGACCTTTCTCACCCTGAATGCCTCAATCAGAGCATTTTCCAAACCAGCATCCCCGTTGGTAAAGGTGTGCCTGGAAAAAAGGATTCCAACGGTCACCCCATGCTCAAAGGGATGGACAGCCGTAAAATCTTTAAACCTTTCATACACCTGCCAGTCAGGCGGGCACAAAATTCCCTGCCAGGGCATGGGGACCGGCTCCTTAATCCCTATTTCAGGCTGTAAAAAACGGGCTGTATATTCCAGAAGCCGTTTATAATTTTCCTTTCCCCCTTCTGCCATATATCCATAGGCTATTGCACAGTCTTGGGGGGAAACCGTGGCACACAGTCCCCAGTTAGTGGGGTCAAAGGATATGGTTACAATGACGGCGTCCTTATTTACTTCATCTATTCTTGCTCTGATTTCCTCAAAAAAGGCATCATTGGTCCAGTAAAACAGCACAGCATCGGCCCTTTTAGCAGCCTTAAAAAAATTTTCCAGAACATCGGAATCATTGACAATTTCCTTTTGGGAAAAAATTGTCAGATCCACATGGGAGCTTTCCTTTGCAGCCTTTATAAATGCCGGCAAATACGATCCCCACATGATGGACACAATGTTTATTTTTTTATTTTCCGTCATGACAACCTTTTAATTTAATAGTTCTTGATGGATTCTGTTTTCAGACACTGGATTCAAAGGAATCGTATAGGGATATCCGTTCATCCTGTTTATGTTCACCTCAATTTTATATACTCTTTCTATGTTTTTAGGGGTCATTACTTCCCAAGGTGTGCCGTTGCAGACCATACTGCCTGATTTAAGCATCACGATTCTGTCGGAGAACCTGGATGCCAGGTTCAGGCTGTGCATGGCCATGATAACGCCGATATCTTTCTTTTGAGCAAGCTTTTTCAACATGTCCATCACCTCTAATTGATGACGTACATCAAGGCTGCTGCTGGGTTCATCCAGAACAAGATAACAGGGTTCCTGGGCAATGGCCCTGGCAATCAGCACCTTTTGTTTCTGTCCCCCGCTGATCCTGTCAAAATCCTTAAGCCCCAGATGATTAAGATTCATGGACATAAGCACCCTGGTCACAACTTCCAAATCATTGTCAGAAGGGACAAAGCTGATATATGGTTTTCTTCCCATGAGCACAGCATCAAACACTGTCATGGGAAATTTTGACGGAAAAGCCTGGGGAACATATCCTATCAATCGTGCACGATGTGTTGGAGACATCTTTAAAATATCCATGTCATCCAGTTTAATAAAGCCGGAACAGGGTTTTATCATACCCAAAA
>DAOWDR010000192.1 GCA_030638935.1 Desulfobacteraceae bacterium
CCGTGGACGGGGTCTTTCTGGCCGGTATGTGCCATTACCCCAAACCCATTGACGAGGCTATTGCCCAAGGCCGGGCAGCCGCTTCCAGGGCCAGTATGATTCTTTCCAAAACAACCCTGAAGCTTGATGCCATCAAATCCAGTGTGACCCACAATTGCGACGGGTGTGCCCTGTGCGTGGATATCTGTCCGTATAATGCCCTGGAACTGGTCGAGTACATGGATGAAAACCAGAAAAAACACCGTAGGATCAAAACCCAAGAGGCCCTGTGCAAAGGATGCGGTATCTGTGCTGCCACCTGCCCCAAGGAGGGGATCGTGGTCAACGGATTTACCCCGAACCAGCTCAAGGCCCAGGTGGATGCCATCCTGGAAAATGCATAATGACTTTTAAGGAGAAAAAAGATAATGTCAGATATAGTTGAACAAAATTTTGAACCCACTATTATTGGTTTCCTCTGCAATTGGTGCTCCTATGCAGGCGGTGATCTGGCAGGAGTTTCCAGACTGGAATACCCTACCAACATGAAAGCCATCCGGGTCATGTGCTCGGGTATGGTCCATCCTGATATTGTGGTGGATGCCCTTAAAAAAGGGGCAGACGGCATCATGGTCATGGGCTGACATCTTGGTGAATGTCATTACCAGGATGGTAATCATAAAGCTTTGGCCAGACTCGATGTCATTAAACTCATGCTGGAAGATGCCGGCATTAACCCGGAACGGGCTACAATTGAATGGGTCTCCGGTGCCGAAGGTCCCAGATTTGCACAGAAAGTAACTGAATTTACAAATAAAATTAAAGACCTGGGACCCAACGGGTTTAGAAAAAACCGGTCTGCCCAAAAGGAGATTGCACCATGCCAGTAAAAATTGCAAGTGAATGGCTCAACTCCTGCTCGGGATGTGAAATAGCCATTCTCAACCTGGGGGAGACACTGCTGGATCTTTTACCCCAGCTGGACTTTGTCCACATCCCGGTTCTCATGGATCACAAATACTATGGCCAGCTCGGGGACAAAAAGCATATTGATATCCCCAAAGCCACGGTGGGACTTGTCTCCGGCGGTATCCGCAACGAGGAACACATGGAGGTGGCCCTTGAGATGCGCAAAAAATGCGAAATTCTCATTGCCCTTGGCACCTGCGCCACCCATGGCGGCATCCCCGCCCTGATCAACTCCTATACAAATGAAGAACTATTTGACCAGTATTATCATACCGAAAGCACCGATCCTGACGCCCAGGTACCCACCGACGGGATACCCAAACTTTTGGACCGATGCTATGCCCTGGACGAGCAGATCAAGGTGGATATTTATCTGCCGGGCTGCCCGCCCCACCCGGACCAGATTGCAACCGCCATCCTGGCCCTGCTGTCCGGAGAAACCCCTGACCTTCCCTTTAAAAGCGTATGCGACACCTGCCCCGCCAAGCGTGAGGGCAAAGGGAAAGTCAAGGAAATCAAACGATTCATCACCACACCTGAATTTGATCCGGATCAACCCATAGACCAGATGCAATGCCTGCTGGAACAAGGCTATCTGTGTTCAGGACCGGTTACGCGGGCAGGATGTGCCGGCAACGATGGAGAAGCCCCCAGGTGCATCAGTGCCCGGGTTCCCTGCCGGGGCTGCTACGGCCCGGTCAGGCAGGAAGGCAACCAGCTTCTGGATATGCTCAATGCCCTGGTTTCCAATGGAATTGATATCAAAAGCCTGCCGGACAGGGACAGCCTGCTCAGATTTTCAGGCGCACACAATCGACTGGTTGCCAACAAAAAAGGAGGCCTATAATGGGAAAAACTATTAATATCTCGCCCCTGTCCCGGATAGAAGGACATGCGAGCATTAAAATACAATTGGATGACAATGGTAACGTAGAAAAAGCCGTCACCCATTTCAACTCCATTAGGGGGTTTGAAAAATATGTCCAGGGCAAGCCTGCCGAGGAGGTGACACGGATTGTCACAAGGATCTGCGGCATCTGCCCCTGGCACCATCACCTGTCCTCTACCAAGGCCGTTGATGCCTGTTTTGGGGCCGAGGTTGCCCCGGCCGGCCACATGCTCAGGGAATGCATGCAGAACATGGCCCATATCAATGACAAGATTCTCCACTTTTATTTTCTGGCAGCCCCGGACTTTGTCATGGGACCCGATGCCGACTATAAGGTCAGAAATGTCATTGGAATTGCCCAGGCAGATCCAAAGCTTGCAAAACAGGTGATTCAAATGCGCCAATTGGGCCAGATGATGATGGAGAAATTTGCCGGCAAGGTGATCCACCCCATTGCAGCCGTACCCGGCGGATTTGCCAAACCCATGTCCGACAGCCAGCGCAAAAGCCTGATTGAAGATACAAAAACCCTATTGGAATTTTCTAAATTTACCATGGCCCATGCCAAGGAAAACATCTTCCCCAATTACATGGCAGAAGTGACCACCCTGGGCAACATTGATACGGGTTTTATGGGTACAGTGGATGAACAAGGCTCTTTAAACTTTTACGACGGCAAAATCCGGCTGATGAAATCCGACGGCAGTTATTCTGATTTCAACAATACCGACTACCTTGACTATATTGGCGAGCATGTTCCTGATACCTCCTATGGAAAATTTCCTTATGCCAAATCCTGGGAAGAAGGTTTTTCCATGGATCTTGACAACCCTAAGGGCATCTACCGTACCAATTGCCTGGCCAGGATCAATGTCTGCGACCAGATTTCAACCCCCCTGGCTCAAGCTGAACTGGAAGAGTTTAGAAAAAGTTTTGGCCGCCCTGCCCAGCACACCCTGCTCTATCACTGGGCCCGACTCATTGAGCTGGTTTATGCCTGTGAAAAAACCTTGGAACTGCTTTCCGACCCGGACATCTGCGGTAAGGAAACACGGTTTGACGTGATTCCCAAGGCAGGACGTGGCGTAGGACATGTGGAAGCCCCCAGGGGAACTCTTATCCATGACTATACCACCGATGAAAACGGCCTCATAGTCTCGACCAACATGATTGTGGGCACCACCCATAACCTGGCCCCCATCAGCATGAGCGTCGAACAAGCAGCCAAGATGTTGATCCACGACGGAAAAGTGGATGAAACTATTCTGAACAAGGTGGAGATGGCCGTTCGGGCCTACGACCCCTGAATCAGCTGTGCTACTCACCGCCTGGACGGCGGTAAAATGATTAACATTAAAATTGTGGACAAAAACGGCCAAGAGCTGTAATAGAAAACAGTTTACAATTTAAAGGGGTGCGGAGAAATCCGCATCCTTTTTTGTTTTTATTGGTCAATGATTGACCCCTTTTGAATTTTAAGGGGCAAGGCTTATTTATTTTGTTAACCAATGATTAAGGGGGTTGGCATAATATTCCAGCAAGGATATTTCTTGCGGGTCACAGGTAAAGAACCCCTGTATTTCATCAATCATGCCCCGGAGCAGCATCAGGGCAACTGCTTCTGAAATTGCCTGTTTTCTGGTGCTATGGGCGGTTTCTATGATGGGGGCGCCATTGTCCTTCATTTTTATTAAAAGAGATCTGCAGCCCTGCTCAATCTGAGTAAAAGTCAGTTCCCTGTCTCTGTTTTCCAAAAAAAACCTGGACACTATGGATACCGGCACAATGGGAACCACATCGGCAATCTGTGCCATCAATGAGTCACACAAATTCTTAATTTCAGGAAACCGCCTGCTGCGCTCCAGCTCCATAAAATTAATTTGGCGTTTTGCGGCATAGGCCTTGGTGGAGACCGGACTGCCAAAATTCACGCAGGCATATCCAAATCGACGCCACCGGGAAACCAGCATTCTGGTAAGATTTTTTAGGATAAAAACAACCGAGGTCCTAAAAACAAACCAGAGGTTTCTTTTTTTTGCTTCCGGATCCAATGACCTTAACAGGCTCCTGTCTTCAATGGTCCGGTCGTAGTTGATACCCACGGGGATGAAGATAATATCCCGGTCTTTTCCCGGATCAAAATTGCGAAGCATATAATCCATTAAACCCAGTCTGGACTCTTGGAGATTGCCGTCACGGCTGAGCCCCCCTTCAAGGAATACCGCCTGGCATACCCCCTGTTGGGTCGCCATGTGGATATATCGTTCCAGTACCCTTCTGTACAAGGCATTTCCCGAATGCCGCCTGACAAAAAAAGCGCCCATGAATCGAAACAGCATATGCAGGGGCCATATTTTTGCCCACTCCCCCACGGCATAGGACAGGGTGGTTCTTTCTGCGGCCAGAAAGGCCACCAGAATATAATCCATGTTGGAACGATGGTTCATGATAAATACCACGGTTGAATCCGGGTCTATCCCTTTGTATAGATCATCCTCAAAAAGTCCGACCCTAACCCGATACAATAGCCGGGCTATTTTTTTGGCAATCCAGTATCCGATCCTGAAATAAAAATAGGCGTTAAAGGAGGGAACAATTTCCTTGGCATAGGTGACCACCTTCTTTTGAACCACTTCAAGGGGATAATCCTTTTCCTTTGCATGGGCTTTAATGGCCTCAATCACAGTGGGGTCATAGATAAGCCGATCAATCAACACCTGGCGTTTTGTCAATTGAAAGGGCCTGATTTCAATATCCAGCCGGGTACCGATTTCTTCGAGTACCCGGTTGATACGCCTTCGAAGAAACCAGCGGCTACTTGGGATCAGTATCCGGTCCAACACAGCCAGAAGGGTAATAGAAACAAGCAAGAGAAACAGCCAGATGGAAATGGTAATCTGTCCGCTCATAGTGGTTCTCCCGTGAAAAATTTGCAGGATAGGGCCTTCAATCCCTTGGTTTAATAGCTTATGTATTACAATTTCATTGGTTTTCCTTACCATAGGGACGATTTTTCAACAACCCATGTTAAACTAAACTATTAGACAGAACCCAGGGGATAAAACCGGATAAGAAGAGGTCTGTACAAAAGAGACGGGATCTTTCTTGCCTTTTTTAACTCAGTATTCTATATTTTTTATATTCAGCCATTAGACAAAGGAAAAAAAATCCATGAAAAGGATTCTGCTCATTACGATATTGATTTTATGCAGTGCCGGCTCTGTGTGGAGTTTAAATCAAAAAAAAACCAGAGAATCTCTTGAACCTGAACCTAATTATTTCGGGATACAAAAAAAAAATTTCAGGCAAAGCATTCCATCCATTGCAAACCAGTTTATCGGCATCCCCTATGAACTGGGAGGAAACCCCCAACAATCCGGGACATCTGACAATTCCTATCTTTTCTTTTCCATTTACGCCTTAGCTGCCCAAAAAGCAGGGTTGTCATATAAAGGGTATCTCCCCATGGCCCACTTGATACCCAACACCAGGGAAGTGGACAAAAACGATCTTAAAAACGGTGATCTCATCATTCTGAGGGACAACCATGCCGCTATGATTTATTGGATTGATGAAACAAAAAAAATGTATTTCATCTATGCATCGGAAAAGCGACAGCAAATTATAGCCTTTAACAGCGATAATCCTGTATTCCACGTATACTGGCTGGAAAATTTCAAGGGCTATTACAGGTTATCGGACGCAATGCTGTCCCCACACGAATAAACTTAGCAAAGCCTTGGTACATTTTTTTAAAACCAATGTGGCTTATTTAATTTCATATTCAAATTTGTCCATGAGTTTGACATCCCCCATAATCACCTTGGCGGTTATGTTATAAATTCCTTTTTCTTTCATGTCTGCTGTCGTACCAAATCCCTTACTCATATACATACCCATGGCCTTTTGCTTGTTTCCATCGCTGTTTGTAATGAGAAAACCAACCTTTCCCTTGTGCACGGGGCTATGGTCTTTATCCATAATATAGACCATTATGTGATGGGGTTTATCCATTTCCTTTTTTCCGTGGGCTGCATGGGATTGGGCTTCCTTGGTATTATCTTCCCGAAGATCCATGAGATAATAGGAGAGCATATAGCCGTCCACCATGGATTCATGGAAGAGCTCGCCTATTTTCTCTGATTTATGGCCTGATTTGGCATTTGACTTGGACATATCGTGACCTGGCATGTCACTGCCTGCATACACAGCTCCTGTCAAGAGAAGAGAAATACAAAAAACGGTCAAAAGTGAGGTGATAAAATGTTTCATGGGTTAATCCTTTTTTAAATTATTGTTTGGTTTACTGATTTTAGGTTTATTGGTGTTGGGTCTACTATTGCTTGATTTATTATTGTTTGGTTTATTTTTTCTTTTAATTTCACGGGTTTTCCATAAATCATAGAACACCGGAATGATGACCAAGGTCATGATGGTGGAGGAAACCAATCCCCCTACCATGGGCGCTGCAATACGCTTCATGATCTGGGAACCGGCGCCTGTTCCGTACATGACCGGTAAAAGGCCTATGAGGGTTGTGGCAACGGTCATTATTTTTGGGCGTACCCTGTCCACGGCCCCTTCTATGATGGATTCATGGAGGTCGTTGGTGGTATTCAACCGGTTTTCTTTTGTTTTTCGCTTAAACACCTCATCCAGGTAGACCAGCATGACAATACCGGTCTCCGTGGCAAGACCGGCCAGGGCAATGAACCCAACCCCCACTGCCACGGACATGTTATATCCCAGAATATAAATGAGCCAGAACCCGCCCACCAGGGCAAAGGGAAGACTGGCCATGACAATGACCACCTCCATGATATTTGCAAAGTGAATATATAAGAGGATAAAGATCAAAACCAGAGTGGCCGGGATGATTATGTTAAGGGTTTTTCTGGCCTTTTCCATATACTCGTACTGGCCGGACCAGATGAGGGAATAGCCCGGGGGAATATCAATGTTTTCGTCCACAAGTTTTCTGGCCTGTTTAACATAGGTTCCGATGTCCATGTCTTTTATATCCACGAACACCCAGGCCGTCCGCTTGGAATTTTCGCTTTTAATACCGGCCGGACCCTTATGGATGGAAATCTCAGCAAGTTCTGCCAGGGGAACCTGGGCACCGGATGGGGTGGACACAAATACCCGTTTGATACTGTCAATATTGTCCCGAAACTCCCGGTTATAACGCAGGTTGACAGGGTAACGCTCCAGTCCTTCAATGGTATAGGTCACATTCATGCCGCCGATGGCGGTTTTGATGACATCCTGGACATCCTGGACCAAAAGGCCGTACCTGGCGATGTTCTCCCGTTTAATGGCAAAATCAAGATAATTGCCGCCAGTGACCCGCTCGGAAAACACGGACAAGGTGCCCTTTGTATTTCGAAGCAGGGCTTCAATCTGTTCGCCAATACCGGCAAGAGTTTCAAGGTCCGGGCCCATGATCTTTATACCCACAGGGGTTTTAATTCCCGTAGACAGCATATCTATCCGTGTTTTTATGGGCATGGTCCAGGCATTGGTAAGTCCGGGGAACTGAACAGCCTTTTCCAGATCATCGGTGAGTTCCGCCATGGTAATATATCTTTCTTCGGCCAGTATCCATGTAAAAGGGGCCTTTAAAAATCCAGGCCAGTTGTCATAAAACCTATCAATCTTTTTTTTCCGCCATTCATGGAGGACCTTTCCCCTTACCTGTTCAGGCCAGATCCATGAAAAGGGTGTTGATAGCCAGGCTGGCCAGGCCGCAAAAAACCGGTCTTTGGGGATCATCTCATACTCCACCAGGGGCCTCAACACGATCACGGTCTCAATCATGGATAGGGGGGCAGGATCCGTGGAGGTCTCTGCCCTGCCGATTTTTCCCATGACACTCTTAACTTCGGGAAATCGTTTGATAATCTTATCGGTCTGCTGCAAAAGTTCCCTGGCCTTGGTAATGGAAATTCCGGGCAAGGTGGTGGGCATATAGAGCAGATCCCCTTCGTTAAGGGGCGGCATAAACTCGCTGCCCACCTGACTCATGGGAATCCAGGTCACAGCCACAAAAGCCAGGGCAAGTAAAACGGTTATTTTCCGCCACTTGAGCACCTTTTTAATCACTGGCAGATAGATCCGGATCAACAACCGATTCAAGGGATTTTTTCTTTCGGGCATGATCTTCTGGCGGGTAAGGCTCAGACCAAAGAACAGGGATAAAATAAGGGCAAAGACAAGACTTAACCTTGGCAGCTCCAGTCCGGCAACACCTAATATGACCACCAAAAGAGGGGGACCGGCAATGGCACCAAACCAGATCCAACCCCTTTGTCCGGGAGAAAGTTTGGGATCCAATGGGGATTCACGGACAAAAAATATCATAAGCACCGGGATTATGGTGATGGCCAGAATGGAAGAGGCTGCCATGGCCGTGGTTTTGGTATAGGCCAGGGGCCGGAACAGTCTGCCTGACTGCTCCATGAGACTGAAGACCGGCAAAAAGGAGACCGTGATGATCAGGAGGCTGAAAAAAAGTGCCGGTCCCACCTCTTTTGAGGCATCCATTATGATCTGGGTATGACTCTTTTTTCCTTGGTCCCGCTCCAAATGCTTATGGGCATTTTCCACCATGACAATGGAGGCATCCACCATCACTCCAATGGCAATGGCAATACCCCCCAAGCTCATGATATTGGCATTTATACCCAAAGGATACATGATCAGAAATGACATCAAGATTCCAACGGGCAAAGTAAAAATGGCCACAAGGGCAGACCTGAAATGAAGCAAAAACAGGATGCAGACCAGGGCCACCACGATCATCTCTTCTGTGAGCTTGGTTTTAAGGGTGGAAACAGCACGCTCGATCAGGGCAGACCTATCGTATCCGCTGACAATTTCAACCCCGGGAGGCAATCCTTTTTCCAGTTCTTTTAACTTTATTTTAACTCGCTCTATCACCTCCCGGGCATTTTCCTTGAACCGCATGATCACAATACCGCCGACACTTTCCCCCTCTCCGTTCCATTCAAGAATCCCCCGCCGCAGTTCCGGACCGATGCCGATACTGGCAACATCCTTGAGCAGGACGGGAGTACCCTTATTATCAAAGGAGACGGCAATATTTTCAATATCTGACAGGGAAGAAATATAGCCCAGGCCCCGGACCATGAATTCGGATTCCCCCATCTCAATGAGACGTCCACCCACATCTGCATTGGAGCGCTGGATTGCGGCCTTAATTTTTTGAATGGGAATATTGTAGGATAAAAGCTTGTTGGGATCCACCTCAACCTGGTATTGCTTGACAAAGCCGCCAATGCTGGCCACCTCGGATACCCCGGGAACAGCTGTCAATTCATACCGGAGAAACCAATCCTGGATGGAGCGCAGGCTGGCCAGGTCATTTTTGCCTGTGGTGTCCTTGAGCACATATTGGTAGACCCAACCCACCCCAGTGGCATCTGGACCTAGGCTGGGTGTAACGCCTTGGGGCAGGCGGCCTGCCACAAAATTTAAATACTCCATGACCCTTGATCTTGCCCAGTAAATATCTGTGCCGTCTTCAAAAATCAGGTAGACAAAGGAAACCCCGAAAAAAGAATAACCCCGTACCACCTTGGCAAAGGGGACGCTGAGCATGGCCGTTGTCAGGGGATAAGTAACCTGGTCCTCCACCACCTCCGGGGCCTGGCCCGGATATTGGGTATAAATAATAACCTGGACGTCGGAAAGGTCGGGAATTGCGTCCAGGGGTGTGTTGACCATGGCCAAGATCCCCCCGGCAATGACGAACAGGGTGGCCAGGATCACCATGAATTTATTGTATATGGACCACTCGATGATTTTATCTATCACAACATTTTCTCCCTTTTATTCCATGTCCTTGAAAAAATCCTCTTTGGATTCCATGTCCTCAAAAAATTCATCTTCCCGGCCTGATCCCTGGTATGGATCTGGGCCCGACCCTGTCTTTTTTGAAGGGGATTTGGCCTTGATCATCTTCTGGATCGCTTCTTTTAGTTTGGATTCCGAATCCAGTAAAAACTGTCCTGACACAACAACGGTCTCCCCTTTTGCAAGCCCCGTGATAATTTCAACCTTTCCGTCATCCAGATGAATGCCGGTGGTAACTTGTCTGGGAGAAAATTTCCCCCCACCTCGGGCCAGAAAAACCAGTTTTTTATCACCCGAATGGATGACAGCCTCGGAGGCAATAAATAACCCTTGCCTGTCTGTTCCGGTCATAATTTTGATTTTTGCAAACATGTCTGGTTTTAAGGCCATATCCCTGTTTTCAAATTCAATGCGAACCACCACATCCCGGGTTTTTGGCTGGAGATAGGGAAAGATATAGGCAATCTTGCCCCTATACACCCTGTCCGGCTGATATGACAGGGTCATGGTGACAATTTGCCCCTCATGGACCAGGGTCTGCTCATATTCAAAAATATGGGCCTCAACCCAGACAGAGGAAAGATCGGATATGGTAAAAAGACTGGCACCGGGTTTGACAAAGGCGCCCTGGAGCACATTTTTTTGGGTCACCACTCCCTGGAAGGGGGATCTTACCTTCAGGCTTTTTTGAACCGACCCGCTCTTTTCCATGGCAGCTATTTCTTTGTCTGCAATATCAAAATAGGTGAGCCGCTTTCTGGCCGAGGCCAATAGTTCTTTGTTCAGGGAGGTTCTATTTTGTTGATAATTTTGATAGACAGATAAATATTCTTCCTGGGAAGCCAGCAGGGAGGGAGAATAAATTTCATACAGGGGCTGACCCTTTTCAACAAAAAAACCTGTATAATCGGCATAAAGCTTTTCAATCCACCCGCCTGCCTTCTGGCTGACAATGCCGGTCCTTGTTTCGTCATAGGTGATGTGGCCATAGGTTTTGATGGTGTGGTTCAAAGGGCCTTTTTCCACAATTTGAGTCCTAAGCCCCATGTTCTGCTCAACCACAGGATCAATCTTAATATCCACCCCACCCACAATTTCATCCTCGTATACAGGCACTAGATCCATACCCATCCGACTTTTTCCGGACTGTTCATAGATTTCCCCGGGATCCATGGGTGCTTTCCAATACACAATTTTCCGTTGGGAAGGTTGAGAATCCCCCGGTACCTCATCTTCGTACACCGGCACAAGATCCATACCCATCTTGCTTTTTCCAGGTTCCTCATAGATCTCCATGGGATCCATGGGGGCCCGCCAATAAATTGCCTTTGGCTGGGTTGTTCCTTGTTTTTCCAAAGCCATGTCAGGGGCTTGCCCTTTTCCAGCCTGGACTGTTCTTTCCATAGGGGCGGCAAAAAATTTAACCAGGCCAATGGTGACGGCTCCTGTAACCAGGGAAGTTATGAGAATTGTAATCAATAGAAGCTGTGTAATATTTTTTTTATCAGTCATTATTTTTTCCCCGTAAATGTTAAATTTTACAAACTTTTTCCCATCACCCGTTCAAGTGCGGCAATGGACGAACCAAGGCCGCTTTTTTTCCTGGCAATGGTCAATTTTACCCCAAGCCAGAAGGTATAGGAGTCAATGGCCTGGGAAAAGGGAATTGATCCTGATTCATACTCCCTGTCAGACACATCCAGGGCAGCTTTTGACAAGGGCAGTATCTTTTTTTCATACAAAGACAATTCCCGTCTGTTTTTATCCACCATAAACCAGGCCCCATGCACCATTCTGTCCGTGGTCTTTTCTTCCTTGGTACGTGTTTGCTTCAGGCTTGACAGGTTTTGCCTTGTCTGATTCAGCCAGGGCTCATCCTGACCATACCAGGATTTTTTGGGCTGGTTATTTTTCATGGCAGCCATGGTTTTTTCAGGAAAGGCAGTCCTGGGTGCACCGGTTCCTGTGTTGACCGCATCGTTTTCATAGGTAGAAAGCCCCAGGGTAAACGGCTCATGCACCATTAATTCAGCCATTTGGATCATGTTTTCAAGTTTGCTGATCCCATGCCCGATGACCTTTAATTCCTGACGATTTTTCCTGGCAATGGGATAAAGGGATTTTGGCAACCCTATTTCTTTGTTAACCGGTGATTTGGCAACCCTGCCCACCCTTGTTCCCGCCGGCAGGTTCAAAAGTTCAAGGAGAGATGCTTCAACATTCCTACGCCGGGAAACCAGGGTGGCAAGGTCTTGGATAAGCAATTCCACCTTGATGTTGATTTTAATGATATCCTGGAAACTGGTTCTGCCGCTTTTATACAAGATAGTGGCAACATCCTTCAGCCTGTTCAGGGCATCAATGGTTTCATCAGTAATCTTTTGGGATTCATCCAGGTAAACCAGGTCCCAATAGCTTTTCCGGGCCCGGGTGATTACCTCTCTTTGTACAATATTCATTTTCTCAACGGCAATGGCCACCTGCTCTTTTATAATCCTCCCCTTTAACCCGGTAAGCCCTGGAAAAGGCCAGCTTTTGCCAATCCCCTTCATGGAAACAGGACCGGCCTGGTTGGTAATCCCCTTGGTAATCCCGCCATACTGCTTTAAGGCGTCATCCAAGCCCATGATCTGATCATAGGATAATAGTTCTGCTGCCACCTTCTTTTGGGCGGCAATCACCCCGGGATTTACCAGGGCTGTGAGAATCTCTATCTCCTTTAACACCAGTTTCCTGCCAATCCAGGTGATGATGCCTGAAGAATCCGTTGAAAAATTATTTGTCAGATCCCCAAGTTTTTTATACAAAACAGGATCATAGTCGGATAAAAATAAAACAGCCTTGGTATCCAGAATATTTTCCTGAACCTTTTTCAATGCCTGGATTTGGAAACCAGTCGAATTCAGGTCCAGCTTTATTTCCTTCAAAATATGTGTTTCCTTTGTTTTAGGTTCCACAAATTTTGTAAAAAAATCCGGCGGAGTATAGTTTTGTATCTCTTTGTTCATCCGGGCATAGTTTGCAAAGGCCAATCCAGGGAAAAACAAAATAAATAACAGGACCATCGGAAACGGTATCAAAGGATTGCTTAGTTTAATTTTCATGGGAAATTTCCTTTGGGGTCTGATCCGATTTTACATTTAAGACCACCCCGGCCATCTGTTCCAAGCGGACAAGGGCCTGGCTGTAATCCGTCCCTGCCCTGGCAAGGGACAATTGAAAATTATAGGCTGTGGCCTGGACTTCCAGAAAATCAGAAAAACTTCCCTCCCCTTCCTGGAACCAGGTTTCCGCTGTTTGAACCGAAGCCAGTGCCTGGGGGATAAGCTGATTTTCATAGAGGGTCATCAACCGTTTTGAATTCTTAAGTTTAAACCATAGCCGGCTGATCCGTTCCTTGATCTGGTTGGCGGTGATGCGCTTGTCAGCCCTGGCCTTTTCCCTTCTTGCCAGGGCCCTGGCATTCCGGCTCTTGTTTTTTCCAAACCAAAGGGGAAGATTCAAACCCAACTGGATACCCAGGGCATCATCTCCTGCATTGCCTGGGGGATTGGCCACCTCCGGCCGGCCGATGCCTGCATAAAAAAGACCCAGTTTAAAGGAAGGCAGGTTCTCAAATCTGGACAGCCGGATGGCCTCATTGGATTTTTCAATGGTTTCATCGGCAATAAGAATATCTTCCTGGTGCAGCATGGCAAGATCGTAAATCTCCTTGAGGGAATAGGCTATATCCCTTGCAACAATATTTTTGGCCCTGCCCAAAGAGGCATCCGGGACCCGGTTCAAAAGGGTGTTGATCCTCGTCTTTTGTGTTTGTTCCAGCTCCTGGAACAACAGGATATCATATTGGATCTGGGCTGTCTGGGCCCGGGCCCGGGACACATCATAAAAATAAGCCTTGTCCCGGGCATAGGCATTCTTACCGATTTTAGAAAGACTGATATTCAGATCAAGGTTGGCTCCTGCCACCGCAATTGCCGTCTGGATATAGGCAAGTTCATAATAAGCCAAAGCCACCTGGGTCACCATGGACTTTATGGTTTTATCAAGCTTTAGTTTTGAGATGTTCACATCCGCCGCCAAAACCTTTCCCCGCTGGGCAAGGGTACCGGGAAAGGGGATGGCCTGGGACAGGGTCAGGTTCCAGTCCTGGGGACCAAGCCGGGTCTCAATGGGAGAGGGAAAATAGGTGGTGGTCAACTTTGGGTCTGGGTAACTTTTCCCGATCCTGTAATTTTCAATAAAGATCTGCCAGGATTCCTTTGATGCAATAATGGACGGGTTGCTCAAATAGGCAAATTCAAGCAGATCCGGCAATAGCAGATGGGAAAACCGGGTTTCAATTTCCGTACGTGCCCCGTCATTGCCATGGGACTGATCTAGGAAAACCAAGGACAGTCCCGACAAGAAAATTACCATTAAGATCATCTGTCTCATTTTACATCCTCTTGGATTCATATAAAAAAATACCTGTTTCATGTTCATCACCCATTTTCCGGTCCACATCCGGAACTTATACAGAGGATAGAGCAGAATTCATGCCAGATTATTTTAACCTGGATAACTCAATGAAATTATAAGAAAAACGAAAAAGACAGGTTGGAAACAGATGAATACCTGTAGAATATTCTACAGGTATATTGAATATTCTACAATATACCTTCCGGGCAAGGACCCAAGAATAGACCCAAGGATAAATCAAATAACATGCAATTGCATGGATTGATCCACCCCTTTCAGGGCAGTAGAAAATGATTTTTTTACAGGAATCTGACCATCCAGATAGTCATAAACCCCATGGGAGATAATAATTTCATCTTTCCCTGCCTTGGCCTGGATCCGACTGGTAATATTGACCGCAGACCCGACAATCCCGTATTTGGACCGGGTATGGGACCCGATATTTCCAACAATAACCGGACCGGCATTGATACCAATGCCCATGGCAAGCTCAGGCAGGTCTTCTTCATGCATTGACCTGTTAAAATCAGACATATGTTCCTGCATTGTTTTTGCACATTGAATGCAGCGGGAAACCGTGTCTGCCAAGGAATCTGAAAGGGGATCAAAAAAGACCAGGATGGAGTCACCGAAAAAATCAACAATAATACCGTTGTGATTCTGAATAATTTCTATCATTACGGAAAAATACCGGTTCAGAATACTAATAATGATCTCCGGACTCAGGGTTTCTGAAAGGGCTGTAAACCCCCTGATATCGGACATCATCATTGCCACCTCCCTTCGTTCGCCTCCAAGCCTGCCTGCCTCGGGGTGATCAATAAGAATTTTGGCAAATTCAGGGTCCACATACCTGCCAAAGGAATTGCGGATAAAATCCCGTTCCTCAAGACCCTTTACCATTTCGTTATAACTTAGGATAAGCCGGCCGATCTCATCCTCACTGTCCACCGGAATCGGTGTGCCATAGTGGCCTTTGGCAACCCTCCTGGCCTTGTCGGACAAAAGTTTAACATGTTTTACAATATTTCCCACATGGAAACGGATGAGCAGGAGGATGACAACTACCAGGACAAGGCTGCCAAGGGCAAAGGCATTCCTATAGGTGATAATGGGTTCCAGAATTTTATCCCCCCTGGCAAACAGAATCATGGTCCAGGGAACCTGCTCCAGCTTATAAAACCCGGCAATCATCTCCGGCGGATGCCCGGAAGAGCTCACAGTTCCAAAAGAATTTTGACTCATTTTTTCAAAAATTGCGTTTTCCAGTGGGTCATCCCCATCCCCTAAAAATTTTCGTCCGGTCATTGTCATGTTGGTGTGGGCCATGTATTTACCGGTCTGATCCACAATACAGGCCATGTCACTCTGCCACCATCCAAGCTTGATGATATCCTTGAGCAGGTAATCAAAGCTTATCTTTATATCAAGGGTTCCCAGATTCTCTCCCCCGGAGCCTGACAATGACAGGGTCATGGTGACTGTCTTGTGGCCCTTATCCGTGTCATACTCGGGACTGGATATCTTAAAAATACTGGAGTGATAAAACCGCATTCCTTTGCGGTGCTTCATATTAATTTTACCCAGGGAGCTTTTCACCACCTCCTTTGAAGAAAAATTCTGGGGACTGCCCCTAAAATCAACACCAAGCACCCCATCCATTTCCCCGAGAAAGGCAATGATCTGTTCCAAAGATAAAAAAGATTTTTCCCCATCTGGGTTTTGGAACAAAATCTCCAATAATTCAAGGGGTTTCGAGATACGCATCCCAATATAGTGGGCTGCCCGCTGCAGCTTTAGTTCAGCAGACTCATTCCATTGATTGAGCATGGCATCCCGGGTATATAAGAAACTGAGCACCCCGCCCAAAAGAATGATCAAGAACACAGGAATCAATAAAAGAATGATCAATCTTGCCTGGAGGGTCTTAAACCTGAAAACGTATAAATTTGCCATGGGTTCCCGTTTAATTGCAATAAAGTAAAATTTAGATACTCAATTGGGAAGGAAACTGTGCAAATTGCATACCATTTTTTTCAAACCCCTGGCGATACAGTTTACGAAATTTTTTCTCCAGGCATATGTTTTCCAGGCATATGGTCCATGGATTTTTCGCCCCCCGGCCCGGACTCGTGGTTGGTGATCACAATGCCGGAAAAAATCAACACC